>CAZYSW010000502.1:0-4578 GCA_964650105.1 uncultured Nannocystaceae bacterium | reverse complement strand
GGGGGCGAATACCTGCTCACCGGGCACAAGTGGTTCTGCTCCGCGCCGATGTCGGACGCGTTTCTGACGCTCGCGCACACCGATGCGGGGTTGTCTTGCTTCCTCGTGCCGCGGTTTCGACCCGACGGGACGCGGAACAACTGCTTCATCCAGCGGCTCAAGGACAAGCTGGGCAACCGCTCCAATGCGTCCAGCGAGATCGAGTACGTCGACACCTGGGCTCGCATGGTCGGAGAGGAGGGCAAGGGTGTCCGAACCATCATCGACATGGTCCACCACACCCGGCTCGATGCGGCAGGGGCACCCGCGGCCATGATGCGGCAAGCCGTCGTGCAGGCGGTCCATCACTGCACCCACCGCAAGGCCTTCGGGAAGCGGCTCATCGAGCAGCCCCTGATGAAGAACGTACTCGCCGATCTAATCGTCGAGGTGGAGGCCTCGACCGCCCTGAGCATCCGAGTCGCGCGGGCCTTCGACGAGTCGCCGCACGACGAAGAGGCCGCATCCTTCGCGCGCATCGCGACGGCGGTGGCCAAGTACTGCCTCAACAAACGCTGCCCCGGCCACATCTACGAGGCACTGGAGTGCATGGGGGGCGCGGGCTACATCGAGGAGTCGATCATGCCGCGGTTGTACCGTGAAGCGCCGCTCAACAGCATCTGGGAAGGATCGGGCAACGTGATCTGCCTGGACGTCTTGCGGGCCATGCATCGCGATCCTCTTTGCCTGGAAGCCCTGATGAACGAGACCAAGACAGGGGCCCGCGAGAGCTCCCGCATCGCTGCCGCGGTCGACCGCCTGCAACGCGAGCTCCGCAGCCCCGATCTCGAGCTGCGGGCGCGTCGAGTCGTGGAGCTCATGGGTCGCATCCTCCAGGGGACGCTGCTCGTCCAGCACGGCCCTCCGGCGGTGGCGGAGGCATTCCTCGCCACGCGCCTGGACGACGAGGGCGGGGCGAGCTACGGGACCTTGCCGCCCGGGTTGGACCTCGATTCGATCCTCGGCCGCGCTACCATCGCCTGATCACTCGCCGAAGACCCGCACGACCTCGAACCGCTGGTCGATGCGGTCGAGCACCCGTGCGACGTCGGTCCGTCGCCGCGCCCAGAAGCCCGCCAAAGACTCGCCGTCCACGTCGTCGAGGTCGGCGATCGCCTGGTGGAGCGCGCGGAGGACCGGGGCGAAGCAGGGTACGGAGATCGGGTCGTTGCCGTGGCGCGGCGCGATGGCGTTGAAGTGAAAGTTGCGGGTGCGAAACAGCGTGGGGGCCACCGGATCGGTCGGCTCCAGCAAGACGTACAAGGACGCCTCGGTGGTCGGGAGGGTTCGATCCCGCAGGTGGATGCACACGAACTCGAGTCGCTGGGGAACCTCGGCCGAACCGACCGCGTCTCGGCCCTCCTCGTCGACCCTTTGCCGCCTGCGCGCATCGACTTCGCGCTCCTTGTCGGCCAGCGGGAGGTTTTGCACGAGCCCGCTGGTGAGCACCACGAAGGCCTTCTGGGGACGGACCTTCACGTCGTGCTCTTCGAGGATCCTCTTGCTCTCCCAGAAGTAGTCGGTGCAGTGCAGGTTCTGCCGGTAGTAGAATCTCACCATCCCGAGGAGGTCGTCGAACATCTCCTGGTGGTGCGCCGAATAGGACGCCTGCACCGCAGACTCGTCGGCCCCCCTCGAGATCTCCGCGATGCTGCTCGCAGCATGCCAGCCCGAATGCATCGCGAGCATCACACCGGTCGACAGAACCGGGTCGATGAATGCCGCGGCATCTCCGATGGAGAACCACCCCGGGCCCGCGGTGCGACTCGAGCGGTAGCTCCAGTCGCGAGCGTGCCGGACCGCCGTCGTTCGACGAGCGCGTGGGCCCAACGCCTCGACCAAAGACCGGCTCTTCGCGAGCTCTCCGTCGAAATCTCGACGGGGCGCGGTGCGGTGCTGCGGCCCCGCGTCGATCTGCACCACGCCGATGGAGGTCTTTCCGCCCGCCAGTGGAAAGCACCACCACCACTGGTCGGGCTCCGCCACGAACAGGGCCTGGTGCCGCCGGGGATCGGGCAAGCGCTCCACACCCTCGAAGTGCGCCCACATGGCCTGGTGTTGCAGACCCGCCAACGGCCGACCCAGCTCCCGATGGCGCGCGACGAGGGCCGAGGCCCCCGAAGCATCGACGACGAACCGGGCCCGCGCCTCTCGCAACGCCGCCCCCCGTTCGGCCGACCACCGGACGCCCACCAACCTCTCGCCCTCCCACAGGAGCTCGCGCACCGGCGACCGCATCCGCGCATGCGCCCCGACGCGGGCCGCGTTCTCGAACAGGATCGTGTCGAAGATGCTGCGCTCCACGAACCACGCGTGGTCGTACGCGTCACTGTCGGCGAACCACAGGTCCCAGCGCGGGGTCCGGCCCCAGTTCCACAACGTGCTCCCCGTCTTCCTCTCGAACCCGGCTCGCTCGATGCTCGGCAGGGCGCCGATGCGATCGAGGATCGGGATGATCCCCGGCAGCAGGCTCTCCCCCACGTGCGTTCGCGGATGCTCCCCGGCCTCGAGCAGGAGCACGTCGAGCCCCTCCAGCGCGGCAGCAGCCGCAGCGGTGGTTCCGGCCGGACCGCCTCCGATGACGATGACGTCGTGCTCGCTCACCTCGCACCTCCCCGATGCAGCCCCGGGGGCAGCTCGCCGGTCCAGATCGGAACACCACGCCGCTGCAGCGCCTCGGCGAGCGCATCGGCTCGAGCGCGCTGCCATCGTGGATCGGCGGCCTGGGGCCACCGAGGATCGGCGAACTCCTCGTGCGCCCCTTCGACGCCGCCGAGCACGTCGAGACTGACCGAGCCGACCGTGCTCGCCAGCGCGTCCGCGAGCGCGTCGACGGGACCGGGGAGCATCGGCTGCACCACGGCCATGGTCTCGATTGCGGCCCGACGCATCCGGCCCAGGATCCGCAGGCGCTCCTCGATGGGGGCCGCGCGGGGTTCGAAATGGCGCCGAACGGCGTCGTCGATGGTGGGGATCGAAAACCCGACGTGCACCCCGGGCAATGCCGCGAGGAGATCGAGGTCGTCTTCGATCGACGCCGAACGCGTCAACAGCATCACGTTCGGGTACCGGGCCGCGGCGAGCACCTCCAGGCAACTGCGGGTCAGTCGCAGCCGACGCTCCAGCGGATGATAGGGATCGGCCACGATCGGACAGAACTTGATCGGATGACGCGCGACCGTCTCCAGCTCGCGCGCCAGCACGCGGCTGGCGTTCACGCGCGCATCGACCCACGACCCCCACGCCGCCCGCGACAACCCGAGCAGTCGTCGCATGGGGGCCAGCCGCGATTGCGCGTAGCAGAAGCGACAGCCGATGAGGCAACCGACGTAGGGACTCAGCGTGTGAAACGGATCGTCCTGCGTACCCGCCGGCTCGAGGATCCGTTCGACCTCGACCATCCTGACGCGCGGCTCGTCGTGCAGCTCCGCGGCCGCGCGCTCGATCCGGGCCAGCACCGCGTCTTCGTTCGTCTCGACCAGCCTGGCCACCGCACGGCACAACGCCTGCCCCTCGAGGGGCTCGAGCCGTTCCCCGTCGCTTCGATACGAGAACAACAGCCGCGCGCTTCGAGCGGCGTGGGGCGTACCGTCGTCGGCCGGGACGATCTCGACGTGCGCGCGCCCTCCATCGATCCGAAACGTCAGGCGCAGCCCCAACTCGGTGGACGCGTCCTCCAGGACGGCCCGGTGATCGGGGAGCGCATCGCCGGGCTCGACCGGAGCCACGAGCGACAGGAGCTCCTTTCGGAGATCCACGGCGAACGGAGATCGGGGGCCGTTCATGGTCGAGCCTGCAAGGACGAGGTCGCGGTCGCGAGCTCGCCCGCAGGGTATCGGAGAAGTCGCGCGGGGTGAGAACGCCGTCGGCGGCGGCGCTGGCGAGGTGCGAGATCCAAGGATTGTCGGCCTGGTTCGAGGGTCGAGCGACGCACCCGAGGTCGGCGAGGACGGTGCGATCGCATCGCGGGATGCCTTCGTGCCCTGCGGGGCGCGGCGAGCTTTCGGGGAGCGGGTACGCTCGCGCGCGCCCCTGCCCGACAGCACGGCTGCGTGCAGCGGGCGGCCCGGACGCACGCCCGCGCGGGCCTCGGGGTTGCGGCGCCCCCCGAGGCGGGGTTGCAATCGCGCGCGTGAACGAGCCCTCCGACGAGGACGAGCGGGCCGGCGTCGGTGTGGGCCCACATCCGCGCCCCTGGCCCGACGACCCGCGCCTCGATCCGGAGCTGCTCGAGCACGGAGATCGGCGCAACGTCGTCGATCGCTACCGGTACTGGAGGGTCTCGGCCATCGTCGCCGACCTCGACGCGCGCCGACACCCATTTCACGTCGCCATCGAGAACTGGATCCGGGATCCGAACATCGGCGCCGTGGTGCGCAACGCGAATGCCTTCGGCGCGGCCGCCGTGCACATCATCGGCAGGCACCGCTGGAACCGGCGCGGCGCCATGATGACCGATCGCTACATGCACATCGTGCATCACCCCGAGTTGCAGGCGTTCCTGGACTGGGTCGCTCCGCTCGACCTGCCGATCGTGGG
>CAZYSW010000501.1:224-4589 GCA_964650105.1 uncultured Nannocystaceae bacterium | reverse complement strand
GGAGGCGGCGTACGCCCCGCTCGTCCCGTTATCGCGGGTGCCCGTGTTGGTGGCGATGGGGGAGGTCGAGGACACTCCGGTGGCCGATGGGGAGGTCACGCGCGTGGCCAAGGTCATGCGGTTGTTCGCCACGCTCGATCATCGCGTCGTCGACGGTGCTCACGCGGCCAAGATGGTCCGGATCGTACGAGACTGGTTCGAGCACCCGTTCGATCACTTCGAGGTGCCGCGCGAGGGTGTCCACGCCGACGTCCAGGACTCGGCGACGGCGCAAGGAGCGGGTGAGTCCACTCGGCGTGACGTCGGGTGAAGACGAGCACCGCAACGACGAGGGTCAAGCCGGGTCGTCGAGCACCACGGCCGCGGCGTGACGGGGTGTCTCGTCTCGTCGACCCCCGTGGGGCTGCGTGCTAGGCTCGGTATTCGATGCCGGACGGCGGCAACGCACCTGGGCGGGTGATGGTGCCCCCCTCCGTTCCGCTGGTCGAGCTGGCGGGCTGGGGCGCCAACGTGCGCGCCGCGTGCGTCGTCTCCCGGCCGGAGACCCCGGCCGAGGTGGCAAGAAGCATCGATCGACGCGGTACGATCGCCCGGGGGTTGGGGCGCAGCTACGGCGACGCAGCGCTCAACGGCGGCGGTCAGGTGCTCGACATGACCCACGTCGACCGCTACATCGCGTTCGACGAGCGAACCGGCACGCTGACCTGCGAGGCCGGGGTGAGCCTGTCCCGGATCATCGAGGATTTCGCGCCCCGCGGCTGGTTCCCGATGATCACCCCCGGGACCAAGTACGTCACGGTCGGCGGGTGCATCGCCAACGACGTCCATGGCAAGGCTCACCACGCGCAAGGGACGTTCAGCACCTGTGTGGAATCGATGACTATCCTGCTCGCCAGCGGTGAGGTCGTCGAAGCCAGCCCGACGGTCAACGAGGATCTGTTCTGGGCCTCGTTCGGAGGCATGGGCCTGCTGGGGGTGGTGCTGACCGCGACGATTCGCCTACGGCGCATCGAGACCACCTACTTTCGTCAGAAGACCATCCGCGTCGACGATCTCGAGTCCATGCTCGCGGCGCTCGACGAGCAGGACCGCGAGTACCCCTATTCGGTGGCCACCATCGACGTCACGGCGACCGGGGCTCGGCTCGGCCGCGGGGTGCTGACCGTGGGGGACCACGCACGGCTCGACGACTTGCCCCCGCGGCTGCGCGAAGCGCCGCTTCGGGTCTCCGGGCCCCCGCGATTGACGGTGCCCTTCGAGCTCCCCGAGGTCACGCTCAACCGCCTGAGCATCCGAGTGGTGAACGCGTTCATCCAGCAAACGCTCCGACGTACCCCCGAGCTGGGGCACTACGAGGGGTTCTTCTATCCGCTCGACAAGATCGCCCACTGGAACCGCGGTTACGGGCGTCGCGGGTTCACGCAGTACCAGTTCGTCATCCCCTTCGACGATGGGCTCCGCCGGATGCGCGAGATCTTGACCACCATCATCTCGGCCGGCGAGCTCCCGTTCCTCAACGTGCTCAAGCGTTTCGGCCCTCCCGGCAAGGGACTGCTCTCGTTTCCCACCGCCGGCTACACGCTGGCGATCGATTTCCCGATCCGCGCCGGCACCGTCGATCTACTCCGTCGCCTCGACGCCATGGTGTTGGACGCGGGGGGGCGCATCTACCTGGGCAAGGACAGCTACGTTCAGGCCGAGATGTTCGAGCGCATGTATCCCGCGGTGAAGCGGTGGCGCGAGATCAAAAAGCGCGTCGATCCCGACAACGTCTTCACCTCCGACCTCGGTCGCCGTGTGGGGCTGGTGACTTGAGCCGGCCGCCCTCGGGTTCGGGGCTCACAGCTCGCGCTTCGCCGAGCGCATGAGGGTCTCGTAGACCGCGTCGCGTGGGGTGCCGGTGGCGACCAGCCGATTGGCTTCCTCCAGCTCTTCGTCGATGAGCGCCTGAAAGGAGGCCAACGGCTGCGCGCCGGACAGAAACCGCCCGTTGATGAAGAACGCCGGCGTCCCCCGAGCGCCGAGCGCCTGCGCCTGCTTTTGATGGTCCTCGACGAGCCGCCCGAGCGCCTCGTCCTCGAGGTCTTTCTCGAACCGCGCCACGTCGAGCCCCAGGTCCTTGGCCCACTTCAGGAAGTTCTCCCGCGTCAGCTCCCGCGGATGCGCGTACAGGAGGTCGGCCATCTCGAAGAATTTCCCCTGACGTCCCGCGGCCTCGGCCGCGATCGCGGCGGGCAGGGCCTCCTTGTGAAGCGCGAGGGGGTTGTGTTTGGCGACCAGCCGCACGTCGGTGTCGTAACGCTTCTCGATCTGACGCAAGGTGTCCTGCACGCGCGCACAAAACGGGCACTGGAAGTCGCTGAAGATCACGATGGTGATCTTCGCTTCCGACGTGCCGCGGATGTGGGCATCGGATACGTCGACGAAGTAGCGAGCGGCCGGATCGGGACGCCCCTCCACGACCGGCTTTTCGGGGGTGGGCGGGCGCTCGGCCTCGGCGAGTTCTTGCGACAGCGTCTGGAGCTCGGCCGCGTAGCCCTCCGACTGGAGCTGGAGCGCCCTTTGTTGGGCCTCGAGCTGCAACACGCGCGTCTCGAGCAGGGCGAGGGCCTTGTCGTTTTCGGCGCGGTCCGTCTGCGCTTGTTCGAGCCCCGCGACCCGCTTCTCGAGGGCGTCGACGTCGTCTTGCAACCCCCGGTCGCAGCCGAGCCCGGCCGCCAGCCACCACGCCATCCACCCGATCCTCGCGACCTTCATCGGCGGTCGAAGATTCCAGAGATCCTTCGAGGCTCCCGAAACCCTCGTCGCCGCGACCCCGCCCCCCGGCGCATGGCAGATTTCACCCGACCAGCGTACGAGGTCCGCTGCCGGCGGCCGTGGTGGAGCCGCCCGCCCCCGTGTCACGTTGGTGTACCGTCGAGAGGCATGGATTGCCTCGACGAGAGCTCGGTCGCGCGGTTCGTGCAGGGGACCCTGGACGCCGACGTGCGGCGCGAGGTCGAGCGCCACCTCGACACCTGTTCGGCGTGTCTGGACGTCGTGAGCGCGTTCGCCCGCGTGTACGGAGGACAGGTCTCCGGCCACCCGACGCTGGCGGGCGAGAGCGCGATGATGACCTCGGCGCGCCCCCACGCGTTCGACGAGATGCCGAAGATCGAGCGGGGGCAGATCCTGGGGCGGTACCTGGTGCTGGAGCGGATCGGGATCGGGGGCATGGGGGTCGTTCACGCCGCCTACGATCCCGAGCTCGATCGAAAGGTCGCGCTGAAGGTGATGCGGGAGGGCTCGTCGGGCAGCCGTGGACGAGCCCGTCTGCAGCGCGAAGCCCAGGCCATGGCCAAGCTCTCGCACCCGAACGTGATCGCCGTGCACGACGTGGGCGCGTTCGATCGACACCTGTTCATCGCCATGGAGCTCGTCGACGGTGGCACGCTCGAGAGCTGGCTGCGCGAGCAACCGCGAACGGTCCAGGAGATCGTGGAGGCCTTTCGCCAGGCGGGCGAAGGTCTCGCCGCTGCCCACGCGGTGGGCCTGGTGCACCGCGACTTCAAGCCGGCCAACGTGCTCGTGGGTCGCGACGGGCGGTTTCGCGTCACCGACTTCGGCCTGGCGCGGGCCGATACCGAGGCCAGCCTCGAAGCCTCGGCCGAGGAGGCGAACCCCCGTGCCCCCGTCGAGGGATCGCTGACCGCGACCGGGGCAATCGTCGGCACGCCGGCCTACATGTCGCCCGAGCAGCACGAGGGGCGACCCGCCGACGCCCGATCCGATCAGTTTTCGTTTTGCGTCGCATTGTTCGAGGCGCTCTACGGGCGGCGACCGTTCTCGGGGAGGACCTATCCCGAGCTCGCCGCCAACGTCCTGCAGGGAAACGTCGAGCCGCCGAGCTCGGGCCGGGTTCCGCAGCGCCTGTGGCCGGTGGTGCGCCGGGGTTTGTCGGTGGATCCGGCCCTCCGCTACCCGGACATGCACGCGCTCTTGGCCGCGTTGCGTCGCTCGCCGTGGCGCGGTGCTCGACCGTGGCTTCTCGGGGCGGTCCCGCTGGGCGCTTTGGCCATCGGTTTTCTGGCGGGGCTGGAGGACCCCGAGCGCCCCTGCCAGGGGGCGTCACGGCGCGTGGCTGCGTCGTGGTCACCCGAGCGCGCCGCGGCCTTGCACGAGAGCCTGGTCGCGACCGACAGCCCGCTCGCGCCGTCGACGTCGGAGCGCGTGCGCGAGCGCATCGATGCGTACGTCGAGGCGTGGGTCGGCATGTACGTCGATGCTTGCGAGGCTACCCACGTGCGCGGCGACCAGAGCCCCGACCTCCTCGATCGACGCATGCGGTGCCTCGACCGCCGTCTATCCGCGCTCGATGCTCTCTTG
>CAZYSW010000501.1:0-214 GCA_964650105.1 uncultured Nannocystaceae bacterium | reverse complement strand
CGGCCGACATCGAGGCCGCGGCGGTCGAGCACATGACCAAAGCCATCGACGACCTGCCGCCGATCGAAGGGTGCGCGGACGTGGACGCGCTCTTGGCCGAGGTGCCTCCCCCCGAGGATCCGTCGGTCGCAGCGGCGGTCGACGAGGTGGAGCGCACCCTGCAGACGATCTCGGCCGCCCTGGCCTTGGGGCACGAGTCGCAGGCCAGAGCCCG
>CAZYSW010000500.1:0-4590 GCA_964650105.1 uncultured Nannocystaceae bacterium | reverse complement strand
TGGATGTGGTCGTGGCACGGGCCACACGTCCACAGGCCTCGTGCCGGGTCGTGGATGCCCCGGTCGCGGTCGCTGGGTGCACGGTGATGAGCCATCGACCCCCACCGCACACACACCGGCCACCAGCCGACCTCACACAGACCCTCCGCACGTTCACGGCACGCCCGGCGGAACGCGTCGAGCGCCGAGGCTTCGCGGCGGGTCTTGCGGCCGACCGAGCGCAACGGGGTGCGGGAGCGCAACGGAGTGCGGCGACGGAGAGGCGAGCGCTTCACGCCGACCGCCCCCTCGAACTACGCCCCGGGTTGATCTCGGCGTCAGTCGTGCGCAGCAACGACTGCAACGAGTTCTGAATCTGACGGAGGCTGTGCGCCTCATCGTTATGAGACCGAACGATCCGCTCCCACGCGAACGCCGTCGCTTCCTCGTCGACACAGTCGGCCTTGGCAGCCGCCTCGTGCACCCACTTCGGCGCCGAGGGATCAGCCCGATACGACTCGATGACCGCCGGGTGATACTTCTCGAGGAACGCCCGCTTCGCTTCGGCCCACTGCGTGTTGTTGGTGCGCTGGGCCTCGATGATCTCGACGAGCCGCTTGGAGATCACCCGGAGCAGACGCTCGATCTGGTCCGGCGTGTAGGGCTCGACGTTGTCCGGGTCGATCTTGAGGGTGACGACGTTGCCCATCAGATCTCCTCGAACTCGACCGAGGTTGACCGCAACAGGCGGTATGGGACGCCCATCGCCTTGAGCTCGGCGGCGAAGGTGAGCACGGCGGACCGGCTGAGGAAGTTCCGCCGTCGGGGCGGGTCCCACACCGGGCTCCCATCGGGGCGCTGGGCGATGACATCGACGCGGGGCTCGCGGTAGCCGTCGCCGAACTTGGCCCACAGCGCGAACCGCGGATGCTCCTCCGCCATCGCCATGTCCCACCCCTCAGGTGGGGTGGTGGCGTCGAACTCGACTCGGTAGATGCGCGGTTCACCCATGTCAGAACTCCGAGCTGTCGAGCAGAGCCGCTTCCTGGGCGGCACGCTCCTCGTCGGTGAGCCGGGTGTCGATCGGTCCGGTCACCCGGGCGATCTCGTTGGTCAGCCACTCCTCCACCACCGACTCGCTGCCAGCCGGCACGTCGTGGGGCTTGCCGAACTCGCGCACGAACCGGTTCTTCACGCCCTTGCGGACGACCTTGTCCTCGACCGTGTTCATCAGGTCGAGCCACGACTGAGCGACCTCAGCAGCGACGGTCTCCACGGCCGGGGTGTCATCGGCTGGCGTGCCGATCGCCTCCTGCTCGGGCTGGTCGGCGGGGACCTCCGGGGGCTCGTGGTCGTCCCCCTCCCCTTCGACGGCCACCTCGGGCTCATCCTCGGCGGACGGGGCCTCAGGAGCGCCCACGAGGGTCATGCCGACGACGGCACCCTCGTAGCCCTTGTTGTAGAGCGACAGCCCGAACTGGTCGCCGAGGTCCTTCGCGCAGCGCTTCAACGCGTAGGTCACAGCGTTCTTCACCGCGAAGTCGTGGGCGTCGCCACGGGCGGGCATGTTCTGCGCGGTGCCGGTCGCCACGTCGTCGATCTGGACGGCGAGCCGACCGTCGGGGTCGAACACCCGGAGCCGCATCACGCAGCGGTAGGTGACCCACCAGCCGAGGCGGGACTTGCCGTTCTTGGCGACCTCCGCGGAGTCCTCGGCCACCAGGTCCAGCGCCAGGATCTCCTTCTCCCACCCACCGAACCCGAACATGCGGGTCAGATGAGCGGTGATGTCCCACCCCGCCACGTGCGACTGGCCGTTCGCCTGGTAGACGCGCTGGCGCTTGATCGGTCGAAGCAGGCGCTCGACCTGCTCGGGCGTGAACCGGCCGCGGGTGCTCATCGCGCAGCCCTCCGATCCGTCGCCCGCACCACCAGCGGGGACGCCGCCGAGATCCGGTTCACGTACTTCGGCTTGCCGCCCCACACCCCATCGGTGAACTGCACTGCGACACCACCGTCGCGGTGGATCAACCGGTCCACGGTCTGCTCAACGAGGCCGCCGTCGGCGTCGACCCACGCGAACCGCATGAACGGCACCACGGCGCCGACCAGCTCGATCGTCCAGTCGCCGTCGTCGTCGGGGTCGAGCTCGATGAGGAAGTCGAGGGCGTGGTGCCACTCGTTGCGACGGGCCCGCATCTCACTGGTCAACTGGCGGATCGGGAAGCGGTCCGCGGCGTGGCCGAAGGTGTCGCGGATCGTCGCCGCGGTGGCACGGTCGATGCTCACGAGTCGACCTCCGTCTTGACGGTGAACCGGACCTCGCCGGGGGTCACCTCGACGCCGGGCACCACCTCGCCCGAGGGGGCGACCACCTGGCCGTCCACCACCGGCAACTTCTTCGCGACCGTCCGGTCGACCTCGACGCTGGTCCGCACCCGCACCGCGTCCGGGTAGCCCGTGCGGGCCCACTCCACGAACTGGTCGTCGTCGAAGGTCCAGCAGTCGGGCTGCTTGCGAGCGACGAGGACCGCGCCGGAAGGCAGGTCGATCGTCTTGGCCTTCGGGTCGTCCGCGAGACGCTCCCGGTGGAACCGCTCCAGGAGGCCCGTCAAGAAGACGGTGTCGCGGTCGCAGCGCTGGCGCTGCTCCGCGAGCCATGCGTTGATCCGCTCGATCTGCGCGGCGGCGACGTCCTCAGCCTCAGCGAGCCGGCGGCGAGCCTGCGCGACCTTGCGTGCCGCCCAATCAGCTTGGGCGAGGGTGTCGATGCGGAACGCCTGACGGATGGTGTCCGCAGCCTCCGGGTTGTCGCGCACGGCGGCGAGCTGGGCGTCGAGCACCGGGTCGTCGATCGCCTGCTCGAGCGATTCGTACAGCTCGTGGAGAGTCACGCGGCATCACCGCCGAAGGTGGTCTCGTACCAGGCGGCGAAGTCGTCGACGAACTGGTCGGCGACATGCCGTTCCTCGTCGAGAGGGGTCCACGAGATGTCGAACCGGGTGCCGCAGCGGCGGGTCGCTTGGGCTCCCTTCGGTGCGGTGAGAGCAGCGACCGCGGCGTCGATCGCGACCGCGGCGGTCTCGATGGGGATGTGGTGGCCGGACTGGGCGAGGGTGTCGCGGAGGACCGCGGCAGCAGCGATCCGGTCGCCGGAGGTGTAACGCTGGTCGACGACGCTCACGACGCCACCTTCTCGGGGATGACGAACCGGGGGGCACCGGTCGCCGACACCGCGACGAACCGGTCGACGCCGGGGCCGTACGCCTCGACGAGCACGTTGCCGCGACGCCAGATCAGCGTCCAATGCCCGAAGTTCTCGCCGGGCGCCTCGAAATCGTGGGGGGTGCCCCACATGCCGGCGAGGTCGACCAGGGCGGCCGTCTCGGCGGGGTCGTGGCCGAGCAAGATGACCCTCACATGGACGTGGCGGGCCGCTTCGGACCGGCGGGCCTTGATGTCGAGGAACGGGGTGAGCGGCTCGGGGATCTCGGCGACCATGGCGAGCGCTTCGTCGCAGAGAGACCGGAGCCGGTCGATGATGCTGGAGTCGGTGGTGGGCATCGCGTACCCTTCCTTTCGTTGGTTGGTGGCCCGCCCCTGATCCATGCCGGGAAGGGGGCGGGCCGCTTGCATGTCAGAACTGGGGTGAGGTGAGCGCCACGTAGACGACCGCCCAGCACAGGACGATCAGCGAGACGACGAGCAGCGGGTCGGCTTGGCGGCGCATCACGCGGCACCTCGCTTCGCGGTGGGCCGGGCAGGGTCGCGGGGTTGGAGGATCACCGCGGCGCGTTGCAACAGCTCGGGGTCGGTGCAGGTGGGCGGCAGCCCTTGGGCTTCGCGTTCGGCGGCGACGATCGCCCGGGTCTCGTCGGTGATATGGGGGGCCATCAGCCGACCTCGACGTTTCGACGGGTCGGGGGTGGCGAGGCGAACAGGACCTCGGGGGCCGCGTGGAGCAGCTCGGCGATCTGGGGCTTGTAGTGGCGGCGGGGTTCCATCACCCCGGCTTCCCAGCGGGCGACGGTGGATTGGTCGACGGGAGGGTCGAGGCGTGTCGCGAACTCGGCTTGGGAGATGCCGAGGAGGCGGCGACGCCGGTCGCGCATGTCGCTCCCCCACTTGACGAGCACGGGGTCGAGCTCGCGGCGGCGGGTGGTTCGGGTGCGTGCCATACACGCCAGTATGCGCATTGCGCAATGCGCATGTCAAGAAGGTCTTTCGGCGGGCGCGCAACGGGGGGTTACATGCCCGTAACTACAGGGATGCGCAAAAAGCATCACCCCAGGTAGACGCGCAGGCGCAATGCGCATAGACAGGGAGACGATGAATCCCGCACCCACCCCGTTCGCCGAGGCCCTCAGAGCCCGACTCGACGAACGCGGCGAGAACGCGACCGCCGCCGCCGCCTACCTCGGCGTCAACGCGTCCACCGTCACCCGATGGCTCCGCGGCTCAGTCCCCGAGACCATCGACCACCACCTGCTCGCCAACTACCTCGGCATCTCCCCCACCGACGTCGCCAACCTCATCGGCGCATCACGCGGCGCCAAACCCCGCCCACGCCCCACCCCCTCGGACCTCCTCCCGGAAGCCCCGCCCCCAGGC
>CAZYSW010000499.1:0-4598 GCA_964650105.1 uncultured Nannocystaceae bacterium | reverse complement strand
TCGCTGCGCCCTGCCTCGTCGGCGTGGTCTCTGACGGCGAGCTCGCGCTCGAGGATGCCGGCGAGCTCCTCGAAGCGACCCAGGCTCAGATACATGCGATCGAGCGCGGCCAGAACCGTCGGGTCCTCCATGCCGCTGGCGAGCACCGCCTCGTAGGCCTCGATGGCCTGCTCGTGGTGACCGAGCTGCTCGTGAATGCTGCCGATGCGGGTCTGGGTGGCGCGTCGCTCGTCCTCGTCGGAGGCCAGCGACAGCTTCGTGGACAGGATGTCCAGCAGATCCTCTTCGCGGCCCAGCGCGAGGTACAGCCGCTCGAGCGACTCGATCGCGGCCGCCTGCTCGGCGTCGATCTCCAGGATCGCCTGGTTGATGCGCAGGGCGGCATCGAGGTCGGCGAGCCGCTGCTCGTAGACCTCGGCCAGCTTGAGGCGGACGGGCAAGCTGTCGGGATCGCTGCCGTACTTCTCCAGCGCGCCCTCGTAGGCGCGGGCCAGCTCCTGCCACGCTCCGGTGACCTCGGCGAGGCGCTCGAGGTGGGTGCGGGCGTCCTCGGCGGTGTGCTCCTCCGCGAACGCGCGGCGGTAGTACTCGAAGGCCGCCGCGGGATCGTTGGAGATCCGCTCGGCCAGATCGGCGAGTCGTCGGAAGAGCCGTTGCCGCTCCTCGTGATCCTCGGCGTGCTGCAGCTTGATCTCCAGCGGCCCGGCGATGTGCCGCTCGTCGTTGGCCTCCTCGTACAGCTCGATGAGCCGCTCGGCGACGGTCAGGTTGCCCGGAGCGTCGGACAGGGCCTTCTCCAGCGCTCGGGTGGCCCGCTCGGGCTTCTCGATCTTCGTGCGGTACAGGTCGGCGATCTTGAGCTGCAACCGCGTTCGCTGCTCGCCTTCGGCGCTCTCCGCCTCGCGCTCCAGCACGCGGACGAACTCCGCCCACTTGCCCTGCTTGGCGTAGAACTGCTCGAGGGCGTCCATGTTGCCCTCGGCCAGGTACAGCTTCTTGAGGGCGTCCTGGGCCCGACGGTTGTCCGGCTCGATCTCGTGCAGCGCCTCCCACGTCCGGATCGCCGCGGCGTTGTCGTCGAGCTTGTCGGAGTAGAGCAGCCCGAGCTTGACCAGGTACTGGGACTGCTTGCCGACGTCGTCGGTGACCGCCTCGACCAGCCGCTCGAGCGTCCTGGCCAGCGCGGGCCAGTCCTTCTCCCGCTCCAGCATCCCCTCGAGGTGCTCGAGCGCCTCGAGGTTGTCCGGATCGAGGTCGAGGACTTGCGTCCACAGCTCGATGCTCACCGAAGGCTTCTTGATCTTGGTGCCCGCGGTTCGGGCGACCTCCAAGAGCTGTGCCTTGCGCTCCTCGGGGTCCTCGATGAGCTGCAGCTCCTTTTGCTGGACCGCGAGCATCTTCTCCCAGTCGCGTCGTCGCGCGTAGAGCTCCTTGAGCCGCGCGATGGCGGTGGGCTCGTACTCGTCGCACTCCAGCACCGCCTCGAAGCTCTTGATGGCCTCCGCCTGGTTGTTGAACTTCTCCAGGAACAGGGTGCCGGCCTGCAGGTGGAGCTGCTTTTGCTCCTCGGGATCCTCCACCAGCTCGGCGCGACGTCGAATGCGACCGACCACGTCGGGCCAGCGCTTCATCTCCTCGAGCTGGCGTTGCTGCGCCTCCACCACGCGCAGCAGCCGGGCGTTGTCACCCGCGCTCTCCAGCATCTTTTCGAGCGCCGCCAGCGTGGTCACCACGATGCCCGGCTGACGCAGCCGCTCCTTGTAGAGATCGATGAGCTCCCAGTACAGTTGTTCCTTGGTCTCGACGTCCTCGTCCGGCGTGTGCTTGATGGCGTCCTTGACGACGTCGGCCACCTGCGACCACTTGCCGGAATCCGCGTAGAGCTGCTTGAGCTTGTTGCGCGGATAGACCTTGGTGGGCATCTTGAGGACGGCGTCGCGCCAGGCGTCGATCGCCCGCTTGCCGCCCTTCTGCTCGGCGGCCTGCGCCTTCTCGATGAGCACCATCTCGTCGGGCGTGAAGATCTCGTCGCCGATCTCCACCGGCTCCCCGGGCGTCGCGGGCTCGGGCTCCTCGGCGGCCTCGGGCGCCGGCTGCGGCTCGGCCTGCGGCGCCTCGGCGGCCTCGGGCTCCGGCTCCGGCTCCGGCTCCGGCTCGGGTTCGGGCTGCGGCGCCTCGGCGACCTCCGGCTCCGGCTCCGGTTCCGGCTCGGGTTCGGGCTCCGGCTCGGGCTGCGGCGCCTCGGCGACCTCCGGCTCGGCCGCGGGGGCCTCGGCCTTCGCCTCGACACCGGGCGCCTCGCTCGGCGTCACCTCGCCGACTTGCCGGGTGAACTCCGCGACCAGCGGGTGCGACGGCGTGACGTTGACGGCATACGAGAAGAAGCGCTGAGCCGTGTCGATGTCGTTGAACTTCCGCCATGCGAGCTGCCCCGCCTGCAAGGCGATGAGCGCACGCTCATCGGGATCCTTGATGGTGGTCAGCCCGCGTTCTGCCAACGGAATCAGCGAGTCGGCCTGACCCGAGGTGTCGGCCACCGCGACGAGCTGCCGGAAGGCCGCGACCTGCCACGCCGAGTCCTCCCCGAACTCGCCCGAGCCGTAGGCCAGATCGAGCGCCTGATGGTGGAAGTAGGCCGCCATCTCGGGGTTGTTGAGCCGCACCTGCCAGACGTTCGCGAACTGGCGGAGCATCTGCACCTTGTCGGCGTCGTTGTCGAGCAGGGAAACGCGTCGATCCTGCAGCTTCTGAATGTGCTGCAGGTGCCCGCCCGCCGCGAGCAACGTCTCGGCCAAGAACCCCGCCTCGTCGTTCTTGGGGTTGGCGTCGAGCGCCTTGAACAGGCAGGGCAGCAGCCGCTCGTCTTCGGGCGCCTCCTGTTGCAGGATGCGAGCAGCACGGAGGTAGAGCGCGCTGATCTGCTCGCCCTTGCCGACGACGTTCGCACCGAGCGGATCGTCGGCCCCCGTCAGGGCGACGAGCTGCGTGAACACGTTGTCGAAGCCGAGCTGCCAGTTGTTGCGGTCGTACAGCGTCTCCTGGAAACGCTCGAGGAACAGCGTATTGCCGGGGTCCGCACTCGTTGCTGCCTCGAGGAAGCTGCGCGCGGTGTCGATCTGACGCAGGTTGAGCTGCGCGGTACCGAAGGCATAGTTGAGCTCGCCGGCCAGGCTCGGATCACGGTTGGCCTTGAGCTCCAGGCCCATCAGACGCGTCACCATCTCCAGGTGCGCCATCTCCTGGTAGATCATTCGCGCGCACCGCAGTGCCGTCAGGTTGGTTTGATCGAGCTTGAACGCCTTCTGGTAGCACTGCATGGCGCGAGCCTTGTCCAAGAAGACGTTCTCGCACGCGCGCGCGAGATCGAAGAACGCGGCCGACTGGGCCGGGCCATCGCCAGCGTTCTGCGCTTCGGACTCGAGCTCGTCGATGAGGGCGTTCCAGTCCTCGACTTCCCGAAGGCGTTGTTTGATCCGCTGCGTGAGTTCCATCTGGGCGCTATCCTTCGAGCATTACAGGGAAATCTGCCGCTCGAGACCTCCTGGATATAACATGCGAAACTGCGCGGCTTCAAACGCAAACGCCGGGTGGTCGACACCCGAGCGAAGCGCTCGGAAACCCTCCCGCGACGCGGGAGCGCAGACCGGCCGACGCATGCGAGATCCCGCGTCGGATCCCGACGCGATCGGGTGCTGGATCGATGGCCAGCCCCGCCCTGGGGGTCGCGGTCACGGGCCGAAACCCGGAATTCGAACACTCCGAGCGGGTGGCCGCAACACCCCCGCCGACCGCATCCGCGGTCAGGCGGGCGTCGTCGTCCCGCCCCCGCGGGCGGGTGGCGCTGCGCAGGCGTGATCGGTGGTCAAATCACGTCCTGCATGCGCGCGATGGTGTCGTTGGCCGCCTTCTTGCGGTCCTCGGGCACGTCGTTTCCTGCTTTTTGCAGGAAAGCCTGGAGTGCCTCGACCGCCTCCTTGCGCTGACGCATCTCGGCGTACGACATCCCCAGGCCGAACAGCACGTCGACCATGTCGGGATCGATGGCCTTGGCCTTCTTGAAGGACTCGATCGCTTCGGCATGTTTGTTGAGCGCGGCCTGGGCGCGGCCCAGGCCGTTCCACATCTTCGCGTCCTTGTCGTTGACTTTCGTCCCGGTCTCGAGCACGGCCTGGCCGACGTTCGCGTGACCGTAGTCGATGTACATGTTCCCGAGGTTGACGAACGACGCGCTGTAGGTCGGACGGATCTCGATCGCCTTCCTGAACGCGGCGTCGGCCTTGATCGGATCGTCGAGCCGCTCGTGGAGCACGCCCATCCGGTAGTGGGCCTTGTAGTGGTTGGGATCGAGCTTGATCGCCTCCTGGAAGGCGGCGATGGCCTGAGTGTACTTGGCCTCCTTGTCGGCCGTGGACACGCCTTCGCCGTCGCCCTGTGCCGCGATCACCACCCCGAGCTGGTAGTGGTAGTCGGGGTTCGGCTCCTCCTTCATGTTCTCGATCGCGCCCTCGAAGGCCTTCTGCGCGTCCACGAGCTTGTTCTGCTTGCGGTAGATCTGGCCGAGGGCCCAGTAGGCCTTCCCGTGGGAGGGGTCCAGCTCG
>CAZYSW010000498.1:0-4612 GCA_964650105.1 uncultured Nannocystaceae bacterium | reverse complement strand
GAGCCCGGGAGCATGGAGTTGGTCCTCGAGACCATCATCGAGCACGCGCCGCCCCCGGTCGTGGATCGCGATCGACCGTTCGCGATGTGGGTGTCGACGCTGTACCACGACAACTATCTCGGCTTTCTGGCCATCGGTCGAATCCGCGACGGGGTGCTCCGCCCCGGCCAGCGCTACGCCCTGATGCGTCCCGGCCCGGGCGAGCCCGAGTGCGTGGAGGTGTTCCGCGTCAGCAAGCTCTTGGGCTTTCAGGGGTTGCGCCGCTTCGAGCTGCAGGAGGCCCAGGCCGGCGACATCGTGGCGGTGGCGGGCATGGGCAGCCTACAGGTCGGCGACACGCTGACGGTCGAGGAGGTCGAGCGCCGCACCGTGTTCCCGGCGCTGGAGGTCGACCCCCCCACGCTCAGCATGCGCTTTCGGACCAACGACGGCCCCTTCGCCGGGCAAGAGGGGCAGTTCGTCACCTCGCGGAAGCTCCGCGAGCGGCTGATGCGAGAGATCCGATCCAACGTCGCGCTTCGCGTGAGCGACACCGAATCTCCCGAGGAGTTCGAGGTCCGCGGCCGCGGCGAGCTGCACCTGAGCGTGCTCATCGAGACCATGCGTCGCGAGGGCTACGAGCTGTGCGTCAGCCGTCCCAAGGTCATCCTTCGAGAAGACGCCGAGGGGCGCCTGACCGAGCCGTACGAACGCGTGGTGGTCCAGTGCGATAGCGAGTACGCGGGCGCGGTCATCGAGCGAATCGGCAAGAACGGCGAGATGCTCCACATGGAGGACGAAGGGACGGGACGCGTGCGGATGGAGTTTCGCGCCCCCACCCGCAGCCTCATCGGCTATCGGTCGGAGTTCTTGACGGCGACGCGCGGCACCGGGGTGATCTCTTCGGTGTTCGAGTCCTACGGGCCCTATCTCGGCGCGCTCAAGCGCCGGTCCAACGGCGCCATCGTGGTGCTCGAGAACGGCGAGACGATCACCTACTCCCTGCACCGTCTGCAGGACCGTGGCGTCCTGTTCGTCGGTCCCCAGACCAAGGTGTACGCGGGCATGGTCATCGGCGAGCACAACCGCGACGTCGATCTCGTCGTCAACCCCTGCACCACCAAGAAGCTCACCAACGTGCGTGCGGCCGGGGCCGACGACAAGCTCTTTTTGACGCCCCCTCGACGCTTGAGCCTCGAAGAGGCCCTCGCCTTCATCGAGGACGACGAGCTGCTCGAGGTGACCCCCCAAAGCTTGCGTCTGCGCAAGCGTCACCTCGATCACAACGTCCGCAAGCGCGAGGAGAAGCGCCTGACCGCCCAGGGCTGAGCCCGTCCGTGCGACGGCCCGGAGCTGCGGCCCGCGGCCGGGGGGGCAGGCCGTCTCGAAGTACGAAGCTTACAATGCCGGTCCGACGCGCGTCCGTCGGGCCTTGCGCGGTGAGGCGGAGCTCGGCGAGGAGACCCGACGCTACCGCGCCATCGTCACCGCCTTGTGGTCGGAACGACAGCGCCCGACGTCGACGCTCTTGGCCCCCTGACGGTGGACCCGGCGTAACGCGCCAACGCGCCTTTGCGCAGCGCCCGCGCCCTGACATCGACGTCGCAGGCGTGCGTCGGGGCTGACATGCATGTCACGGTGGTCGCCCCGCGACCCCCTGCCGAACGCCTCGCGGCGGGAGCCTGGCGGCCGCGTCGCCCGTCGATCGCGGCGTGGGGGCGCACGTACCCGATCCCGGCGCGTGGCGAAAAATCGCGTCGCTCGGGGGATCGGGCGGATCGTGGTCGCGCGTCGGGCCGGCCGGTGGCCGATGGGATCGCGTCGATGCAGACGGCTGGCACCCGCGATGCATTCGATCGGCGGCGGCTTGGGAACGCGTGGTCTGCCGCAGAGGGCCCGTTGGCGTAGGAGCGGGGCCCGAAGGTCGCGTGCGTGCGTGGGGGCGCTGACGTACGCGAGCTGGACGGTGGGCGCCCGGCCATTCGCGCCGGCCCCCGCGTGAAGCATCCTTGGGGTCGACCGTTCACGGCTTCACGCGGGGGTCCGGGCCGCGATCCCGGCCGGCACGCACTTCGACCGAATGGCCCGCCCCGCGCCGCGTCGCGTTGGCCCGGGTCCGCCGGGGAGATGCGCAGGATGCCCGACGAACGGCTACGGTTACGACGACGATGAGTGTGCGTCCCCCGCGAGCCGAGAAGAGAGTCCAGCGCCACGTCGTGCACGGAATCGTGCGCGAGGATCCCTACCGCTGGTTGCGCGACGACGCGTGGCAGAAGGTCATGCACGACCCCTCGGCGCTGCGCGCCGACATCCGGGCATACCTCGAGGCCGAGAACGCCTACACCGCGTCGGTGATGGCGCCGATCGAGTCCCTGCAGCGTCGGCTGTTCGAGGAGATGAAGGGCCGGATCAAGGAGAACGACGCATCAGTCCCCGCGCCCGACGGTGCCTGGGCGTACTACTACCGCTACGAGGTCGGCGCTCAGCACCCGGTGTTCTGTCGCCGGCCCACCGACGCGAGGGACGAAAACGGCGAAGAGGTCCTGTACGACGCGGACGCGGCGGCGCGCGGTCGAGCCTACTTCCGCGTCGCTGGTGTCGCGCACAGCCCCGATCACGACCGTATCGCCTACGCCTACGACGACAAGGGATCCGAGTTCTTCGAGGTCCGCTTCCGCGATCTCGTCACGGGTGAGGGGCTGCCGGACGCGTTGCAGCGCTGCAGCGGGGTGGGGGTGTGGGCCAACGACGGGGAGACCCTCCTCTACACCGTGCTCGACGAGAACCACCGACCCTGCAAGGTGATGCGCCACGAGATCGGCACCGACCCGTCCGAGGACGCGCTCGTCTACGAGGATCGCGATCCGGGCTTCTTCTTGGGCATCGGCATCACCGAAAATCGAGCTCACATCATCATCGACAGTCACGACCACACCACGAGCGAAGTCCGGATCCTCGACGCCTACCGGCCCGATCACGTACCGCGGCTGGTCGCGGCGCGCCGTCGCGACGTCGAGTACCACGTGAGCCAGCAAGGTGATCGGCTGGTCATCCTCACCAACGACGGTGGCGCCGAGGACTTCAAGATCGTCACCGTGGAAATCGACGACCCGCGGCCCGAAAAGTGGGTCGATCTCGTCCCGCATCGCCCCGGTCGCCTGATCCTGTCGGTGATGACGTTCGAGCACTACATCGTCCGACTCGAGCGCGAGGGCGGCCTGCCGCGCATCGTCGTCCGCGACGATGCCGGTGAGGAGCACGCCATCGCGTTCGACGAGGAAGCCTACAGCCTCGGGTTGCTGCCCAGCTACGAGTACAAGACCACGAAGCTGCGCTTCACCTACTCCTCGCTCACCACCCCCGAGCAGACCTACGAGTACGATCTCGCGACCCGGCAGCGAGTCCTCCTCAAGGAGCAGGAGATCCCCAGCGGACACGATCCGACCCACTATCGAAGCGCGCGCATCGAGGCCACCGATCACGACGGCGAGAAGGTGCCGATCTCGATCCTCTGGCATCGGGACACCCCCATCGACGGATCGGCTCCCCTTCTCCTGTACGGTTATGGCGCGTACGGGCTCTCCATCCCTGCCGCGTTCGAGACCACCAGGCTCAGCCTCGTCGATCGGGGGTTCGTCTGGGCCGTCGCCCACGTGCGCGGGGGCAAGGAGAAGGGGTACGCCTGGTACACCCAAGGCAAGGGATCGAAGAAGAAGAATTCGTTTCTCGACTTCATCGCCGCGGCCGAGGAGCTGTGCCGGCGGTCGTTCACCCGCGCCGGCAACATCACCATCCGGGGCGGCAGTGCGGGCGGAATGCTGGTGGGGGCGGTGGTCAACATGCGTCCGGACCTCTTCCGGGCGGTGGTGGCCGAGGTTCCGTTCGTCGACGTCCTCGACACGATGTGCGACGACACGCTGCCCCTCACCCCGCCCGAATGGAACGAGTGGGGCAATCCCCTCGAGAGCGAAGAGGCCTACCACTACATCGCGAGCTACTCGCCCTACGACAACGTGACCGCTCGGCCCTACCCGCACATCCTCGCGACCGCTGGGCTCACCGATCCCCGCGTCACCTACTGGGAACCCGCCAAGTGGATCGCCCGGTTGCGCGAGATGAACACCGGCGATGGGCTGATCCTGCTGCGAACGTACATGGAAGCGGGGCACGCGGGTGCGGCAGGCCGCTTCGAGAAGCTGGAGGAGGTCGCCCTGGTCCATGCCTTCGTCCTCCTCGCGCACGGCATGGCCGACGGCGAGGGGAGCGAGCCCGAACGCGCGTGAACCCCACGCGTTCCTCGTCTCACGCGGCTCACAGGTCGGGGGCCCAAAAAAAGGAGGCCCGCGGTCCCGCCCACGCCCCCCCGGGCGGGCGGGACCGCGGCCTCGCCTCAATGTCCCACCCTTCGGACACCGGGCTTTCGCGGCTTTCCGGATCGACCCGTTCACTTTTTTTCGGTCGACGGCGTGCCAGCCCCCGCTGCGGGTCGTGCGAGGCAACTTTGGTGAGGCGTGCAACGGCGTCGAACCCGAGGGTGGCGACGGCCGCACGGGTCCGGCCGACCACGCGTCGGCGGCTGCGTACGCGCCTTGGAGCGAGACTCGTCTCGAGTGTGAGCTGGATCGCCTGCGCG
>CAZYSW010000497.1:0-4614 GCA_964650105.1 uncultured Nannocystaceae bacterium | reverse complement strand
GAGCCGATCTTCGACAAGATGATGTACTCCCCGACATGGCTCCCGGGCGGGAGCTCGGGGGGCGTGTCGTCGTGCGGGATCGCGGGCCAACCGTCGTCGGACCGCGTCACGCGGGTCTCGGTCCGAGACGCCGGCCCATCCGAAGGTCCGGCGCCGTGCCCCGAGTCCCCGCTGAACGAGCGCGTCACCGCCCAGAGTCTACCGGGTCGCGCGATGCTTCGGCCCCTGATTGAGGTGGACGATAGCGCGCATCCCATCGTCGTGGTGCGTTCTCTCGGGTCGCACACCGACGACTCGAGGGTTCGAGCGCCCGTGGCGGCGCTCAAAAGACGCGTCCGTCGTCCGACGGATCGACGTGAGTCCGGGCCGACGAAAGGGCATCGGCAGCCACTGCGTCGCGCCGTGGAACCGCGACGGAGGCGTCGAGGTCTCCCGGCCCCGGCGCGCGGCGGTCCTCGGGCGGCAGGGGTGCGCCGCAGAAGCGGCAGAAGCGACTGTCGGTGGCGTGGCCGGAGGTGTGGCACTCGATGCAGGTGCGACGATGGCGATGGGCCTCCACCGCATCGGCAATCTCGGACGACACGATGCCGACCGGGACGGCGATGACCCCGTAGCCGAGGATCATGACGATGGTGCCCATCACGCGTCCGGCTCCCGACTGCGGAACGACGTCGCCGTAGCCGACGGTGGTGAGCGTGGTGACGGCCCAGTACATCCCCTTGGGAATGCTGTCGAAGCCGCTTTGCGGGCCTTCGATGAGGTACATCGCGGTGCCGAGGATGATCGAGACGACCGCGACGCCCGCCAAGAACATCCCGATCTTGGGCAGGCTGGTCCGGATCGCGGCGACCACCAGACCGCCGCGCTCGGCCCAGGCGCCGCGGCCGAACATGCGGAACAGACGAAGGAGGCGGAGGCCTCGGACGACGACCACCGAGCTGGCGATCGGGAAGAGCAGACCGATGTACAACGGTAGGGTCGAGATCAGATCGACGAGACCGAAAAAGGAGAAGACGTACCGGCGCCGCACGGGGGCGCAGTAGACCCGCGCGACGTACTCGGTGGTGAACGCGAGGGTGACGATCCACTCCAGGACGACGAACACGGGTCCCGCGGCCGCCTCGTAGTCGGGCACGCTCTCGAGAAGCACCGACACGATGCTGATCACGATCAGCACGGAGATGGCGACGTCGAAGCGTCGCACGGCCGGAGTCTCCGACCCGAACAGGAGTCGCTGACCACGCTCGCGCAGCGAACCCGCCCCCGAAGACGGCGCGGCATGGGGCGGCTCTCGCTCGGTGCGGATCGAGGTCACGCGGGCAGGGCCTCCATTGTCGCCGCGCCGACGGCTCCACGAAATGGGAAATTTTCGAGAGAATCGCGCACGCCCGTCGGGGAAACGTCACGGGATCGCCCCGCTCCGAGCCGCGGCTCACCGGTGCCGGGGCGGGGACCCTGCCCCGAGCCGCGGCTCACCGGTGCCGAGACGCGCGCTCGTCATGCACCCGGGGACGGCGGAGACGCTCGCGCGCCTTCGATGCCGACGGTTCACCCGGTGCCGAGGGTCTTGACGAGCTTGTTGTACACGCCGGCGACCGAGCAGCGTCGGGGCCCACATCCCCACGAAGCGGCTGGCCCGAGCGTTGCCGAGGAGCTCGAACGCCGCCGAGGCCGCCATCGCCCCGATGGCCAGGGTGAGAAAGAACGACGAAGGGATCTTCGCGGTCTGCTGCTCGATGATCCGGGTGGACCGTACGTGGTGCTCCGCGACGCCACGGGGTCGACGGGTGCGCCCCGGCGCCGGCCCAATCGGGCCTGGTGTGCCGATTGCATCGGACGTCGACGTGATGGACCCCGCTCGCCGTCGAACCCTCGCCGAATCTGCTGCTCGCCAGGTCGGGCAAAGGGCCGCTCCTGCAGCGCGACTACTGGGCCGTCCTCCGCGGCTGCGCGCTCACCCCTCCGCAGATCGGCGAGCTCCTCGCACGGCGGTTCTGCGACTTTCCCTCGCCGGAGCTCGCGCGGTTCGAGCGAGTCGGCGGCGACGATCCCGAACGCCCGCTGGAGGTGGGCGACCGCCTCGACGTCTCGATCCGCATGGCGGGGAAATTCGGCGTCCGCGTGCTGCATCGAAACGCCAACAGCATCACGCTCGGGACCCTGACGGGGCACCCCGAAGCCGGCCGAACCACGTTCGGTGCCTATCGCAACGCAAACCGTGACGTCGTTTTCCACATTCGGAGCCGTGCGCGTTCGAGTAGTGGTGCTCGCTACGTCGGATTCTTGGCGGTGGGGGACGCCATGCAGACCAACACGTGGACCGACTTCATCGATCGGTTGGCTTCGGCGGTCGGCAAAGGCGTCGCCGGGTCGACCCACGTCGAGGTGAAGACGCTCGAGGTCGACGAGCGCGACGAGGAAGCGACCGCCGGGCCGACTTACGTGGCACGCGGGCCATAGTGTGGCGCAACGGTACGTGCACTCTGCCGCGGCCCGGTGGCATACTGGTGGGGTATGCGGATCAAGGGCAGCGTTCTTCGCGCCCGGGTGTCGTTCGTGCAGGAACACGGCCCAGACGCCCTCGCCAGGGTCACCGCAGCCCTCGGCCCGAGCACCAAGTCCGCCGTCGACGAGGGCTTTCTGCTCAATCGCTGGTATCCGCTGGAAGTCCACAACGAGTTGGTGCGGGCCATCGACGAGGTGCTCGGCAACGGCGACCTCGGGATGTGCAAGACGTTGGGGCGGGACTCTTGTCAACGCAACCTGACCACGATCTATCGCGTGTTCTTGCGCGTCGGCGGGATCCATTTCCTGCTCGGTCGCGTCGCCCAGGCGTGGAGCGTGCACTACGACTCCGGAAGCATGGTGTTGGTCGACAAGTCGAAGACCTCGGCGACGCTGGAGATCCGGAACATCCCGCGCCCGAGCCCTTATCACTGCCTCCCGATCGCCGGGTGGTGCCATCGCGCCGCGGAGCTGACGGGCTGCAAGGACGTCGGCCATCGCGTCATCGCCTGTCGCGAGCGCGGCGACCGGGCCTGCCGTTTCGCGTTCGCGTGGGCGTGAGCGACCCGAATTCCGTCACCGCAAGGCGGCACCAGGAACCCGTCCCGCGAGTTGTCGGGGTCCGAAGCGGATGATCCCGCAGGGCTGCTAGTCCTCGAGCAAGGGCATCGGGTCTCGCCGGGATCCCAGTCGACCGCCACCAGAACCGCCACCAGATTCGTCGTCTTTTCGGGCAATGGATTTCGGTCAGATGGTACACGCCGGTCGTCGGGTTTCGGTGGGGCTCGCCGTCTTCGTCGGCCTTCTCCTGCATCTGACGGGCGCGATCCCGAGCGGTGTGGTACCGAGGCGCGAACTCCTCGAAGTCGAGGTGCTTGTGGTAGCCGTCGATGCAGGCCTTCATCATCTCTTGAAGATCATCACGGTGCTGCATGCCCGGGCTGTCCCGGAAGTGGACCAGACCTCGTCGTACCGTGCGAATGCGTCGTTCTTCCGTCGAGGATACCGATGTCGGCCGCACGGAGCAGATTCGTGAACGGCTCGAAGCCGTTGGCGGGCAGCATTGGCGGAGGGTAGTGCGTGTGCACCCGCCTCCCCCGCCACCGCGACGCGGTAAAGGACAGGGTTCGAAACCAGTCATACACGGGCCGTAGCTGCCCGTGACGGTGCTGGACGGCGGCCGAAAGGAAAAGTGCGTTCGGACGCGTGACGTGCTCGACGAGCTCGTTCTCCCCTTTGAGGTGCTCGCCGAACTTGAACGTGTCCTCGTCGCGCTCGTACCGGGCTCCCAGACTCGGTGCGAGAAGATGACCGCCTCCTGCATGAACGCGAGAGCGTCGAGCACATTGCTCTTGCCACTCGCGTTTGCGCCGTACAGGGCAGCGGCCGTGAGCAACGGCTGGTCATACCCAGCCACAGTTCGAGCCTAGAGGTTTTCACCCCTGGATCCCGCAGCAAACATCCGCAAAACAGGCGGAGGGCGGCGCGTCGGTCGCAGTCGAGTGGATGCTCGCTGGCCGGCTAGCGGGTGATGGGGTGGGTCAGGATGGTTTCGATTTTGGTGGTGTCGAGGGCGCCGTGGCGGAGGAGTCTTGGGGGGTCGGTCAGGCAGCTCAGGATGGTCGAGGGGAGCTTGCCCGGACACGGGCCGCCGTCGAGGACGAGGTCGGGGGCGTGGTCGGTGCCGGGCTCGCCGAGGTTGCGGATGACCTCGGCGGCGGTGAGCGCCGGCGGCTCGCCGAAGCGGTTGGCCGACGGGGCGGCGATGGCTGCACCGGCGCCGGCCTCGTGTGCGAGGGCGCGTAGGAGGTCGAGCGCGACGGGGTGCGCGGGCACGCGTAGCGCGACGGTGTCGCCTCCCCCGGTGACCTCGTCGATGACCGTCGGTCGTCGGCGAAGGACGAGGGTGAGCGGGCCGGGCCAGAAGTGGTCGGCGAGTCGACGCGCGTAGTCGGGGACGTCCTCGGCGTAGGTGTCCATCGCGCTGGCGTCGGCGAGGTGCACGATGAGGGCGCGGCTTCTGGGGCGGCCCTTCATGGCGAAGATGCGGTCGACGGCATCGCCCCGGCTGGCGAGCGCCCCGAGGCCGTAGACCGTCTCGGTCGGAAA
>CAZYSW010000496.1:0-4618 GCA_964650105.1 uncultured Nannocystaceae bacterium | reverse complement strand
CTGTGCTCAATCCGGCAGACTTGCAGATCGGCGTCCTCGGCGGAGCGATCAACACGCTGGTGCTGGTCGTGGGCTCCACCCTCACCCGGCCGATGAGCGAGCGGCATCTCCGTCACTTCGATCTCTCATGAACCGTTCGTCCATCTTCCACTTCGTGCTTGCGACGAGCCTGTTGGGCTCGGCGTGCGATCGCCCCGAGCTGCAGTGGGAGCTCGTCGACACGCCCACGCCCACGCCGCGCGAGGTGGAGAACCCCGAGACGAGCGCCGAAGACGCGTCGGACCCGAACGCTTCGACCGCCTCGGGTGAGTGCACGCGCGGGACCGGCAAGGACGCACGAGGCATCTGCATTCCTTTGCGAACGCGCATGGCCGCCCACGTGCAGCAGGTGCAGCTCCCTCGGGGGCGCTTCGTGATGGGCGATCCCCCGGTGGCGTACGACGCCGCGCCGGCCCGGGGCGAGCCGCAACTCCTGTGGGACGGCCAGCCCCCGCGGCACGTGGACGTCGACGCATTCTGGATCGATCTGCACGAGGTGACGCGCAAGGCCTACGACGAGTGCGTGGCCGAGGGGAAGTGCACTCCGGCGCGCTGTCCGGAGGGGGACGATCCGACGGCGGACATGACCATCGATGCGGCGGCGATCGTCCCGCAGACCTGCGTCACGCACGAGCAGGCCGAGGCCTTCTGCGCCGCCCGAGGCGGACGCCTGCCGACCGAGGTGGAGTGGGAGTACGCGGCGCGTGGCGTCGACGCGCGGATCTATCCGTGGGGCAACGACTTCAAGGACGAGATCCCGGGCGGGCTGCTGCCGGTCACCGCCGGGGTCACCGATCTCAGCTACTTCGGTCTGCGCGGGATGGCCAGCAGCGGCGAGGAGTGGGTCGCGGATCGATGGACGCCCGACGTGCCCCTCGAGCCGTTCGTCCGAAAGCCGTTCCGCAGCCCCGGCGGGCCGCTCTTGCGCGCGCTCGGCAGGGAGACGCGGCACGTGACCAAGGCCGGCCGCGTGGGTCGGCGCAACGCCCGGGTGGGGCCCGATCCGCTCCGTGGCTTTCGTTGTGCCGCCGATCTCGAGCCCGCCGACGAGCCCTTCACCGTCCCTGCGGAGGCTCCACCAGTGCCCCTGATCCGCGACACCGGTCGCGGCCTCTCGATCTTCGGAGGCGTGGCCGAAGCGGTGAGCTTCGAGGAGGCGGAGCGGTTCTGCCAGGTGCTCGCGGTTCCTCACGACGGGGAGACGGTGGCCGACTGGAGGCTGCCGACGCTCGACGAGGTTCGCACCATCGCGGACGCCTTCCGGGGACCGGGGCCGTTTTGGACCAAGGACGGTGCCGTCGTTCAGCGCGGTGAAGGGACGCGGCCGCTCCCCGACGACCCGTGGCAGCCCGAGGACGCCACCTCCAACGAGGCCCTCGCGGCGCGTTGTGTCCGCGGCGAATGACGCCGGCGTTCGCTACCGCGCGCCAAAGCCTCGTGTTAGCTTCGTTGGGCATGCGTCGGAGCTTGTCGATCTTGGGCTTGATGGGCGCGGTCCTGGTCGCGCAGGGCTGCGAGGGAAAAAAGGAGGGCGCGCCCGCCGAGGCTTCGCAGGCGTCCTCGCCCCAGGGTGCGTCCTCGGTGGCGCAGCGCTCGGCGGCGAGCCCCGAGGGGCCCACCGCGCCCGACGACTCCCCGGGGGCCGACTCCGCGCCCGAAGGATCCGCGCCCGATCCCGACGACGCGAAGGCTGCCGATCCCCTCGGGCAGCGATTCATCGACCCGCCGTGGTTTCGTCGCGACATGCTGCCCGACGCCAAGGCCATCAAGGTGAGTCGGTCCGAGGCCAACGACCAGGGGTTGTTCTCCAGCCAGATCCTGCTCGAGCTTCCCGAAGGAACCACCGCCGAGCAGTGCGCCGATCGGCTCACCGAGAAGGTGTCCACCACCGTCCCCAACCTCGAGCGCAAGGTGCAGAGCGACGGGCGCATCATGATCGCCGGCTCGACCGATCGGTATCGGGTGACGCTGATGTGCGGAGACGCCAAGGGCGTGATGCGAGCCTTCGTCTCCTTCGAGTGGACCTCTTGAGCCTCGCTCGACGGCCGGGCCCCTCGCCGCTACCGCGCGTGAGCGGCCAGCCAGGCCTCGGCCCCCACCAGGTCGCGGTCCGGACGCTTTCTCCCCTTGTCGATCGCGGCCCGTACCAGCGCCAACCCGCGCGCCCGATCCGTCCCCGACTCGAACAGCGCGCGGCCCAGCGCGTACTGATCGATGTTCGCCGGCTCCCCTTCCATGCGCGTGCGAAGATCGGCGGCCTTCTGCAGAAAGGGGAGGGCTTCGCTCGGTCGCCCGAGCTCGAGCAGGCAGTGCCCGACCGAGTAATTGGGGGCCGCGAGCGCGGGTGAGTCCTCGCCCATCGCCTGCTCCAGCGTCTCGAGGGCGCGCCGGGCCACGGGGAGGGCCTCGGCATGGCGGTCCTGCATGCGGATCGCGTTCGCCAGGTTGTTGAGCACGATGCCGATGGAGACCTCGCCGATACCGGCGCGCTCGTAGATGTCGAGGGCGTCCCGCAGCTTCTCCTCGGCGCGTTGCGGGTCGGCGGCCATGATGGCAGCGGCCTGGTAGTTGAGGCTGTTCCCGACCCACACGTGGTCGTCGCCGTACGCCCGACGGCTCTCCTCGAGCGCACGCTCGTAGGCGGCGTAGGCCCCGGCGTCGTTCTTCTTGGCCTCCTCGATCTCGCCCCAGGTCCAAAGGGCGACGACGAGCAGGTTGATCTGGCCACCCCGCTCGGCCCGGACCTCCTCGATGAGCTGCATGCCGGCCGCGGCGTCGCGCTCCGCCTCGTCGACGCGGCCGACCGCCGCCAGCACGGCGGCCCGCATGACGAGCGCCCGGATCCTGCCCGGGGCGTGGGCATCCACCGCACCTTCGTACGCCCGAACGAGACGGTCGAAGCGTTCGAGCGCGGAGTCATGCTCGCCGCGATCCACCTCCATCATGGCCAGGTTCAGATCCACACCGAGCACCGCCGGATGCCCCTCCCCGTAGTGCTCGACGGCCATGTGACGCGCCTCGTCGAACTTGCCGAGCGCCGCCTTGTAGCCCTCGGTGATCATGAGCAGACGCGCCTCCTCGACGTGCGCATCGATGGCGATCGACTTGAGCACGTCGCCTTGGCCCACGGTGTCCAGGCACGCACGAAGCACTTCTCGGGCATCCGCGTAGCGGCTCATCTGCACCAGCACCGACGCCTGTCCGAGCAGCGCGCTGGCCTCGGAGCTCGGACTGGTCGCGCGGTGCCGCGAGAGCGCGGCGGCTTCGCGGTGCAGACGCAAGGCGTCCTCCCAGTGCTCGTGTCGTCGTGCCAGGACGCCGAGCGCCAGCGCGGCACGGGCGGCGGTCTCGGTGTCCCCGGCTTCGAAGGCCAGCTCCAGGGCCGACTGCGCCCGGGCCTGGGCCTCCGTTCCGTCGGTGGCCAGCTCGAGCCGGCTCGACAGGAGCAGCGCCTTGGCCCGCAGCGTGCGGATCCCCAGCGCATGCGCGGCAGCGTTCGCCGCATCGACGATCGCGCGCGCCTCCTCGACGTGACCGCTCTCCAGGTACGCGGTCGCCCGCGCGAGATCCTGCTCGATGTTGCGGACGTCGTCGGTCGCCGAATCGAGCTCGGCGTCCGACATCACCGCCGAAGGGTCGTCGCAGCGGCCGACGGGCACCAGGCCGAGGACCAGATCGAGCGCACGGTCGACCGTCCGCGGATCGGACTTCGACAGCACCTCCACCAGGGCCCGGAGCTCCTGTCTTCGCTGCTCGAGGCAGGTCATGCGTCGATCGAGCAGCTCCGCGGATTGCTCGTGACGCACCCACGTCGCCAGGCACGTGTCGCGGTGGGTCTCGACCCAGGCGCGGGCGTAGTCGTCCAGCACCGCGGCGACGCGTTCCCGCGTCCGAGCGGCGTAGGGAGCCTCGAACCGGGCCAGCGCCGCGTCGACACGCTCGGCGGCCGCTTCGTCCCAGACACCCATCATCTTCTGGGGCGCCCCGTCGCAGGGATCGGAGCGCGTCGCCCAGACCCACACGCCGGTGGCGGCCAGCCCCGTCAGCGCGATCGAGCCTCCGAGGATCACCGGGTGGGGGCGTCGGCGATCGAGTGCCCGCGCCAGGATGGCCAACAGCGCGTCCATGCTGGCGTGTCGCTTCTCGGGGAAGCGGGCCAGCCCGATCAGGATGGCGTCGCGAACCGAGGGCGGAACCGGACTGTCCGAGGGCGGTGGGCTCGGATTGCCCGAGAGCACGTTCGACACCAGCGCGCGACGGTCCTCCCCCATGAACGGGTGCCGGCGGTACAGCGCCTCGTACAGGGCCAGGCAGAAGCTGAACTGATCGGAACGCGCCGTGGCCACCTCGCCGAGGTGCTGTTCGGGAGACATGTACGCGGGGGTTCCCAGGATCGCGCCCGTCTCGGTCAGGCGGGCTTGCAACGCCGAGCCCGACAACTGGTTGCGATCCGGCTCGGAGGGCTCGGCCGCGACGTCGTCGGCGGAGGGGTTGGCCTCGTCCACGCCGCGCGCGAGCCCGAAATCCATCACGCGGACGCGTTCGTCCGCATCGATCATCACGTTCTCCGGCTTGAAGT
>CAZYSW010000495.1:0-4623 GCA_964650105.1 uncultured Nannocystaceae bacterium | reverse complement strand
GACCCTGTCGAGCTCGTCTTGCACGCCCTGCGCACCGGGCTGCCCCAACCATCCGATCCAGCGTCCTCCGCGCCGCTCCAGCACGGGGCTCAGCGCCGTGATCAGCCCCCCCGACCCGGGCCCCAGTTGGAGGCCACGTTCGGGGTCTTCCTCCACGACGATGGGCAAACGGTTCGAAACGATCACCAGTCGTCGCCACGGATCGCGCGCGTCGGCGGTCGCTTTCGGCCTGGGCTCCACGGCGGGCACAGTGTATTGCCGTGCCGAGGCACCGCAACCCACCGTCCGAAGCCCGATGGCCGGTCTGCGCACGTGTCGATACCTCGCACGCGAACGGCGATTTCGGCCGGCACACGCCCGTCCGCGCTCCCGCGTGCCGCGATGGCGCTTCGGCGGCCCGTGGGGCTACCCTCGGCTCATGCGCCATCGACTGACGATACCGCTGCTCGCGTTGACCTCGACGACTCTGCTGGCCTCCTCGTGTGGCGACGACGGAACCTCCGCGACGAGCTCCGACACGGACTCGACGGCGACCGAGAGTGCGACCGGCGCCATCTGCAATCCCGGAGACGAGCTGCCGTGCATCTGCCCCGACGGCAAGGCGGGAACCCAGGTTTGCCTCGCGGGCGGCGGTGAGCTGAGCGCGTGCGAGTGCGGGACCGCCGATTCGGACACCGGGACGACGGATCCCACCGCGGCCGATTCGGGCACCACGGATCCGACCACCGGCGGACCGACGTGCGGAAACGGCGTCCTCGACGAGGACGAGGAGTGCGACGACGGCAACATCAACAACGGCGACCAATGCCTGACCGACTGCACGCTTCCGGCGAGCCCCGTGTGGACTCTGGAGATCGATGGCCAAGCCAGCGGCCCCGACGGCGGGTCGGCCATCCTCGTCGATGCCGACGGCAACCTCTTCGCCCTCGGCTACGAACGCACCACCGACGAGGGCGACAACCTGTGGCTTCGGCGCATGGACGGCGACGGCAACGAGGTGTGGACGCTGTCGTGGGACGGAGGCGTGGGCGCCAACGACTACGGGTCCGATCTCGCCTGGCACCCCAGCGGTGACCTGCTGGTCGTCGGGTCGGCCACCGTCGACGAGGCCAAGCACGTGGACATCCTGGCGATGCGGGTCAGCCCCGCCGACGGCAGCGTGGTGTGGAGCATCACCCACGACGGCGACGGTCCGGACAACGACGACAACGACTCCGGCCGCGGCATTGCGGCCGATGCCGACGGCAACGTCTACGTGACCGGACAGATCCGCACGGCCGATCAGCTCGGCGACGTGTGGCTGGCCAAGTACGACCCCGACGGAGCCGAGATCTGGACGATGCCCTATTCGGGTCCCGACGGCCGTAGCGACGCGGGCAACGACGTCGTGGTCGACCTCGACGGCAACGTGGTGGTGGTCGGGGCCATCGGCGTCCAGGGCAAGGGCTACGACGCCTGGATCCGCAAGTACGACCCCGACGGCGTGGAGCTGTGGACCGACACCCACGGCCTTCTGGCGGCCGATCAGTCGATCTCCGCGGTCGCCATCGACAGCCAGGGCGCAATCCTGGCCGCCGGTTTCGAGGGCGACGAGGGTGGCGGCGGGAGCAGTTGGCTGCGCAAGTACGATCCCGACGGCACGGAGATCTGGACGCGGACGTCCATGGCCCACGGCCATGCGGACGTCGTCGTCGGCCCCGACGACGCGGTGTACACCGCCGGATCGATCGGCGTCATCAACCAGGGCGCCAACGTCTGGCTGCGCAAGTACGATTCCGAGGGGGTCGAGCTCTGGGCCGTGAGCCACAACGGCACCGACAGCGGCAGCGACTTCGGCAGCGGCATCGTCCTGGTCGAAGGCGGCTTCGTCGTCATCGGCGAGCAGTACGTCCTCGGTCAGGACTACGACATCTGGATCCGTCGCTACGCCGAGGGCTGACGGCCCTTGCCACCGGGACCGACCTGGGGGAAAAGCGAGGGCGCCATGACTACGGACGCGCGGGACCCTCGCCTCAACCACTGGGCCGATCAGGCGGCGGACAGGACGCTCCGCGCCCACCCGGGCGCGGACACCATCGTGGTCGCGGCCGGCATCACGCCGTCGGGCGTCGTCCACATCGGCAACTTCCGCGAAGTCATCACCGTCGACCTGGTCGCCCGCGCCCTCGCCGACCGCGGCGCGAAGGTCCGCTTCATCTATTCCTGGGACGATTTCGACGTGTTCCGCAAGGTCCCCGTCGATGCGCCGCAACAAGACATGCTGCGCGCCCAGCTCGGTCGCAGCATCGCCGACGTCCCCGATCCGTGGGGCGACCACGACAGCTACGCGTCCCACCACATCGCCGCCTTCGAGCAAAGCCTCGAGCCGTTGGGCATCCGGCCCGAGTTCATCCGCCAGCACCGCCGCTACCGCGACGGGACCTACGCCGAGGGCATTCGGCGCGCCCTCGCCAACGCCGACACCATCCGCCGCATCCTCAACGACGCTCGTAAGCAGCACGGAGCCCGCTCGCTGCTGCCCGACGACTGGCTCCCCCTCGCCGGCTTTTGCGACGCCTGCGGACGCGACGATCTGGTGTTCTCCTGGGACGGAGCGTGGACGGTCCACTACGACTGCAGGTCGTGCAACCACGCGCACGACGTCGATCTCCGCGAAGGCGGCAACCTCAAGCTGCCCTGGCGCGTCGACTGGCCCATGCGATGGGCTCACGAGAAGGTCTGCTTCGAGCCCGGCGGCAAGGATCACAGCTCCGCGGGCGGCAGCTACGACACCGCCAAGGACATCGTGCGGGAGGTCTACGACTGGACCGCGCCGCAGTACGTCGGCTACGACTTCGTGTCGCTCAAGGGCCAGGGCGGGAAGTTCTCCAGCAGCAAGGGCGGCGTCGTGACGGTCGCCGACTGCCTGGAGATCTACGAACCCGAGGTCTTGCGCTGGATCTTCGCCGGCTACCGGCCCAACACCGAGTTCCAGATCTCGTTCGACCTCGACGTGATCAAGCTGTACGAAGACTACGACCGCACCGTCCGGATGGCCCACGAGGCCGACGACGGGAGCAAGAAGGACAAGAAGCGTCAGACCGCGCGGCGCACCCTCGAGCTCGCCAGCGTCGAGCCCCGCCGGATCGACCCCGGCTCCGAGCCGCCCGATCTGATCGCCTTCCGCCACCTCAGCGTGGTCCTGCAGACCTTCGACGGCGACATCGACAGGACGCTGGCGTACTTCACCTCCCAAGGCCGGCTCGCCCGGGCCGAAGATCGTGCTCGATTCACGACGCGTGCCCGTTGCGTCTGGAATTGGATCGAGCGTTTCGCTCCCGAGGACTTCCGCTACCGAATCCGGCGCGAGCCCGTGGTCCGCGATCTCGACGCGTCGAGCCTCGACGCGCTTCGACGCCTGGTGGAGATCCTCCGAGCGCATCCCGACGCCGACGAGAACACCCTCGGCACGCACATGAAGGCGCTCGCCGAAACCGTCGACACCGCCACCTTCTACCCCCTGGTCTACGATCTCCTGCTCGACCGCGATCGCGGCCCGAAGTTGACCTCGCTGCTCGCCACGATGAGCCCCGCGCGAGCGCTCCCCCTGCTCGAGCCCAGCGCGCGCCTGTCCTGACGACACCCCGCCGTGCTGCGCCGAGCCCGCGCACCTCACCGCGACGCTTTTGCGCCGGTCACCTCGGCGACGACCTTGGCCAGAGGCTCGGCCGCTGGCGTCCCGTTCTCGGGCGGTCGTCCCACGAGAGCGTCGAGGCGCGGGTTCCCCCGACCGACCATCGCGGCAATCCGCGGGGGAAGAACCCGTGGCGCAACCCGACCGCGAGGAGAACACCCGCGGGGTCTCGCCGAACGACCCGACGAGCCGAGACGCGTCGCGTGTGCCGATGGGCGGCCTCGCCGACCGGGCGCGAACCGAGCCACGACCGCTCGCACGACGCTGCCGGCGTCACGAACGTGGTGGGTGACCCGAGCAACGGGCGAAATGTTGACCCTCGCGCGGCCTCCCGGCACGTTCAGCCGAGGGGCGACCTCGCCCTCGGCGAAGCGATGAGAACGCGACTGTCGAGCTCGAACCGACCCTTCGTGATCGCTGTCCTACTCGCGACGACGGCATGCACCGCCGGCCGCTTCCGCTACGACCGTCTCGACGAAAAGGACGGCGTCATCCTCAAGGACCTCGAGGACCTCATGAAGGACGGGGCCGACCCCCTGGCCGACGACGTCGAGGTCAAACAACTCGCCTACGATTTCGCGGCCGAACGCGACGAATACCGCCTCGGCAACAACGACGTGCTCAACATCTACGTCGTGGGGCACCCCGAGATGAGCTCGCAACGGGTGAATCTGGGCGAGATCGCGGGAACCACCGTGCGCAAGGACGGCAAGGTCCACCTTCCGGTGATCGGATCGATCCCCGCCAAGGGCCTGACGCTCAACCAGTTCGAGGCGGTCCTGCGCGAAGCCGTGGCCAAGTACGTCGTCGACCCTCACGTCAATGTCGAGATCCTGCACTACGAGTCCCAGAAGTTCTACGTCCTGGGGGAGGTCCGCGCGCCCGGGGCGTTCCCGGTGGACGGCGACACCACCTTGCTGGCCGCCGGCCCCGCGCCGGAGCTTTCCATG
>CAZYSW010000494.1:0-4639 GCA_964650105.1 uncultured Nannocystaceae bacterium | reverse complement strand
GCCGTGACACCTCCGAGTCGTTCGAGCATCACCGCGCGGCCGCGCGGGCTCGCCGAGGTCACTTTGCCTGCCGCAGGATGAGCAGCACGGCCGGGAGCACCACGAGCGTCGCCACCAGGCAGCTTCCGATGCCGATCACCATGACCCCGCCCAGCGACTTCATGCCGCCGTATTCGCCGAGCATGAGCCCCGCAAAGCCCACCATGGTGGTGAGCGCCGAGACGGCAATCGCCCCCCCGGTCCCCCGAACGACCTCCTCGACGTCCGCGCTCCGGCCACCACGCGCCGACTCGCGGGCCCGGTGCATCATGTGTACGCCGAACGCGATCCCGATGCCCAGGACCAGGGGGAGCGCGACGATGTTGGCCACGTCGAAGTCGAGCCCCGCGATCTTCATGATCCCGAGCATCCACGCCCAGCCCAAGATGGTCGGCAGCAGAGCCAAAAGGGCGGTCCCCAGGGCGCGAAAGTCCAAGACGAGGAGCACGAGGATGATTCCTGCGGCCAGCGCAGCAGCCCGCTGAAAGCCGGCCAGGACCATCTGGCCGTGACGCACGTGGATGAGCGCCAGCCCCGTGGCGTCCTCGTCGATGCCGCGAACGTCCCGAGAGAACGCTTCGGCCACGTCGGCCTCCCAAAAGCGCCCCGCCGGGATCGCATGGATCGCCAATGCCTTCCCATCCTTCGAGACGAAGCGCCGCTCGAAGATCTCCGGCAAGTCGGTCGGCACGTAGTGGCCCCGCTCGGCCACCGCGGCCGCGGTGGTCCAGGCCGGGCCCACGATGGAGGCCACCCGTGCGTGGAGCGTCCGCAGGCGCTCCTTGCCGTCGGCATCGAGATTCTCGACGCGCGAGAGCAGATCCGAGAACGCCTTGTGCGCCTCGATGGCCGGCGCCTCGTCGATCCCGACGCCCTGCAGCGCGAAGCGAACCTCGTCGAGGGCATCGACCATGCCGCGGATGCGAGGCACGAGCCCGTCCGGCGTCGATTCGCGCCGTGCGAGCGCCGCGAAATCCGGTTCTCGCAATCCTTCGAGGCCCGACCGCAGAGCCCCCAGCGCCGCGTCGTCGAGCGGCGGCAGCAAGTCGGTGGCCGATTGCACGCCCGCCACCGTCGGCTTGGCGCGAAGGGCCGCAGTCATTTCCCGCGCCGCCTCGACCGAGTCGGCCGACAACGAGGCGAATACCGGGCTGGCGAGCGGGTCGTACTCCAGCTTGGCGAGTGCCCGGGCGCTTTCGGTGCTCTCGGGCAAAAAGTCGAAGTACCTGGGATTGAACTCGATGGTGGGCAGGGCGAGCCCACCCGCGATGGCCCCCGCGAATCCCACGACGGCCAGGGGCACCCGCAGCCGGCGCACGAACGAGGGGACGTAGCGCAGCCCGGGCGGCTCGGGTGCGACGCGGCTGCGCCCCTCTTTTCCCACCGTGAGCAACAGCGGCACCAAGAAGTATGCCGCGAGCATCGTGACGACCAGGCCGATCGCCGTGATCACGCCCAACTCGCCGTAGGCGGTGAACTCGGTCGTCGCGGTGGCGAGGAAGCCGGCCGCCGTGATCGATGCGCCCGTCATGATCCCGGGTCCGGTGCGACGCAGCGCGTTCGCGGCGGCTTCCCGGCGTCCGATCCCCTCGCGGAGACCCTCGTTGTTGCGCGACACCAGGTGCACCGAGAAGTCGATGCCGAGGCCCATGAGCACCGCGACGAAGCTGGACGTGATGAGGTTGAGGTCGTCGTAGATCAGGCGGACCGCGGCCACGGTCAGGACCACCCCCGGCAGCAGGGGGACGAGGGCCACGATGGTCTGGCGCACGGATCGGAACAGCGCCAGACACAGGAGGAGAATGCCGATCGTCGTCGCGACGCTCGACGAGCGCAGTCCCTCTTCGACGATACGGAGCTCGTCGACGCTGAGGCTGGGGAGCCCGGTCAGCTCCGCCCGTACGCCTTCGGGGGCCCCTTCCAGGGCGGCGTCCCGTGCAGCACGCAGCCCTTGGACCACCGGCGCCAGCACCTGCCCTTCGTCGCTGGGCAGGTCGGTGTAGACGACGACCAGGTGTGCATCCGCGCTCGACGACACCAGGTATCCGCGGTCGTCGATCCCGGCCCGATCGAGGGCGGTCGATGCTCCCGGGAGCGCGCTCAGCCGGTCGAGCACGTCCCGCCCGGCCAGGTGGTCGTCGAGCAGTCGGGCCATCATGGCGAGCTGCTCGAGACCCGCCACCGACGCTTCGAGGCTCGGCCCACCCGGGGGCGCTCGTTCGACGCCGTTCGTCCCCGCACCGTCGTCGCCCGCCCCGGCCGTCGCCTCGCCGTCGTCGTCGGAAGGCGCAGCTCCGTCATCGGGTGCGGCCCCGTCGAGGCCCGCGAGCATCTGCGCTTCGATCATGCCGAGCCACGCCTCGAGGCCACCCTCGATCACCGCCGGAAGATCGACGCCGGGCGGAACGGAGCGGCGAAACTCGGCCACGGCCTCGGGTCGCTGCAGCAGGAGGATCTCGGCGACGTCCTCGGCCTCGATGCGCCCGAGGACACGACCCTTGAGCCCCGGGATCGCTTCGAGCTCGGCCTGCAGCGCGTCGACGACCGCGCGCCGCTCCTCGGGGGTGCCGCCATCGACGACGAACAGCGGCGCATCGGGACGACCGAAGCGCTCGTAGAACGCGTGCATCCGCTGCTGGTCGGGGTCCTCGTCGGACACCAACCCGGTGCGAGACGTGCTCACGCCCAGCCCGGGGATGAGAGTTCCGGCCAGAGCCAAGAGCGCAATCCACAGGCCCAGCACCAGCGCGGGTCGTCCCAGACCGAGCTCGGCAACCCGCGAGAACAATCGGTCGCGCCAGCCCGTGCCCATCGCGTGCCGAACCGGCTCAGCCCGTACGGACTTTCGAGTCGGAGTCATCATCGTCGACCACCCTCTGCATGGGAGGCGACGGCAGCTCCGGCTCTTGGAACAACGCCTCGTCGTCGATCAGCGCGTCGAGCTCGGCATCCTCGTCGCGGGGCGTGAGGCGCCGACGGCCCGGGAGTCGGGCGACGTCGGCGGGGGTCTGTGCGCGGCGGCTCTGGCTCCTGCCCTTGTTCGACTTCGCCTTGCCCGTTCGTGACTTCGCGGGCGCGCTGGTGGCCGACTCCTCGATCCCCGTCCGCCCGTTGCCGACCTGTTTGGCGTTCATGGCCTCCCGGAGCTCGCGCGATGCCTTGAAGTCGAGCGTGTGACAGGCATCGATCTGAATCGGCTCCAGGGTGCGGGGGTTCACGCCCCGTCGCGCGCTCCGCTTCTTCTTCGTGAAGGTGCCGAACCGAGGGAACGTGAACCGCGGGCTCTGGGTGCGCGTCACCTTGGCGCGCGCGAAGTAGCCGGCGATCTCCTCGAAGGCCAGGCCAAGGATGATGGCGATGTCTTTCTTGCTGATGTCGGGCGGCAGGTTTCGCGAGCGAGCAATTCTCTCGATGAGTTCTGCCTTGGTCATGACCGCCCTTAGCGTTCGGGCCGCTAAACTTAGGTGCGCCTGCCGGAGTCGTCAACAACTTTCCCAGGCGCGGCGACGGCGTGGAGCCGCAACCGAGCCGGACGAAGTTCCGCCGGAGTTTCTTGCACTGCAGGTCGTTCGCGACATCACGCACTTGACTTTTCACCCGACGACGCTCGTCGTCTCCTCACTGCTGCACGCGACGTGCGATTTCCACTGCGCGTCGCAGATCGCTCATCACCGCATCGGTCACCATCGATTCTTCGGCGGTCCCGTCTTTGCGCAGCACGAACGCGGGGTGATACGTCACCACCAGGGGTATGGTGCGGCTCCCCGGAGCCTCCTTGGGACCCGTCGCATCGTAGACGAGGCTCCCGCCGCGCATCGCTCGGAGCGTCAGGTCTTCGCGACGTGACAGCAACATCCCCGCGTGTCGCCCCAGCGCGACGATTACCTTCGGTTCGATGGCTCGAATCTGGGCCTGCAAGAACGGTGCACACCGATCGACTTCCTCCGGGGCGGGATCGCGGTTGCCGGGGGGACGACACTTGAGCACGTTGGCGATGTACACATCCTCTCGTCGAAGGCCGAGCGCCGCGGTCCAGGCGTCGAGCCGCTGGCCCGCGCGCCCGACGAACGGCTCTCCGAGCCTGTCTTCGTCGGCGCCGGGCGCCTCGCCGACGAACATGATGTCCGCCTCGGGATTCCCGACTCCGAACACGATGTTCGTTCGGGTCCGGCACAGGCCACAGCGCCTGCAGTCGCCGATGTTTCGCCGTCGCAAGTACTCGAGCTTGGTCGCCGCGCTCCACGTCTTGGCCTGCTCTCGCAGGGCCTCGGCTCGCGCGACACCGAATGCCGCCGCCGGCCCACCCGAGGGCGTCACCCCGGCGGAGAACGGCGCCTTGGTCGGGGCGGCGGGCGGCGGCCCGGCCACGGGCGCCGGGGAGGACGCCGAAGCGGCGGCCGGAGCCCGCGCGGCCTCCGGTCCACGTGGAACATCGCCGGCCGGGAGGTACTGCACGTCCCAGACGTCCCGAAGGTGCTCGAGCGCGGTCATGAACGCGCGGACCAGCCGCGCTCGTTCCTCGGTCACGGTCGTCATGTGGGCTCCGAGGCGCGCCCCAGGTGGGGCCGAATCCGCTCCAAGATCCACCGCGCGAGCTCCA
>CAZYSW010000493.1:0-4648 GCA_964650105.1 uncultured Nannocystaceae bacterium | reverse complement strand
CTCGAGGTCGCCGCAGGCGATCCGCGCCAGATCGTTGGCCCCACCCGCCACGTCCACCACGTGGAGCGCCTCGAGCTGCATCGCGGTGTCACCGGTCTCCTCGAGTCGCTCGTGCATCGACCGCAACGCCTCCATGAAGCTCGCGCGCTTGTCCTCGCGCGTGGCCTGGGGGTGAAGCGCCCCCCACACGCGCTCGAGCTCACCTTTGCGAACCGCCTCGGCGATCTCGCGGGCGGCGGCCTCCACCGCCTCGCGCGACGCGGCCGGGACCTGGTCGCTCTCGATGCACGTCACCGAGATCTTGGTGTCGGGTGCGCTCGCACCGGGGCGCGCCCCCGATGGCGCGCCCACCTCGTCGTCGACGGTGGTGCGACACCCCGAGGCGCCCACGACGAGCGCCGTCGCCAGCGACAGCCGCCACCGCCCACGGCGACGCCTCCGGCGCTCGTGGCGGTCCACCGGGGCCGGATCGGTCGTGGGTCGCCAGGCATGGGTCGCGGATCGAACGTCGAGCACGGTGAGCGGTCCTGTCGGGGGTGGGGCTTGTCGGTGCCGAGGGGGTTGGTATCACGATCTCGGGCTCGTCACCCGCGCCGGGCGACAGCCCCCGTTCGGCTATACTGTGGGAAGAAACGCCGGATGCGGAGATCGCTTTCGCCGGTGTCCCGCGCTGCATGTCGGCCACGTCGCCCATCGCCGCCCCCGAGCTCGCGACGACTCCCGCCGAGCTCCTCGAGCCGGACGTTCCTTTCGGGACGAGCCGGTCCGAACGGCTCGCGGCGTGGGTCGGACGTCGGTTCGACACGGTGGTCCGCATGGCGCTACGCAGTCTGTTCACGCGCCGCGGCATCCCGTACATGACCCCCGAGGAGCTCGAGCGGAGCTTTTCGTTGTTGCGTTGCTACACCGATCCGGAGTGCCTCGCCGACCCCGATCGGCTGCTCGCACCGCCGGTCAAGCTCCCGTCGGTGCGCGCGCTGTGGCGCCGCCCGGTGCGGGGCGGGATACACTCGCATCTGACGTTCCACTCGCCGTATCGACCGGTCCATCCGGTCTATGCCGCGGAGTTCAAACGCTACGACCGCCTCGACACCGTCCACCTGTTCGCCTGGCAGCATGCCCGACCCGCGCCCGCCTCCATCCTCGTCACCCACGGTTGGGGGCTGGGCTCCAAGTTCGTGCACGAGCGCGAATTCGGCATCGAGTTCCTGTTCCGCAAGCTCGGCCTGGACGTCTACTACTACGTCGCCCCGTTCCACTGGATTCGCAAGCCTGCGCGCGCGCGGTTCAGCGGCGAGCTACACCCCTCGCCCAACCTCATGCGCACCAACGAGGCGTTCATCCAGACCGCCCAGGAGATCCGCACCGCGCTCGGCCTCATCTTGGCCCACAACGCGGCCCCGGTGGGCATGATGGGGTCGAGCCTGGGTGGGTACACCACCGCCTTCATCGCTTCGATCGACGATCGCCTCTCCTTCGTCGTGCCGGTCTTGCCGCCCGCCTCGCTGGCCGATCTGTTCTGGGAGCACGGTGAAGCCGATCCCGTGCGCAAGGTCGTCGAGCAGATGGGCATGACCCTCGACCGGTTCCGCGATGCCTGGGCGCTGCACTCCCCGCTGACCTACCGTCCGAAGGTGCCGTGGGAGGGGCGGCTCATCGTCTCGGCGACCGGCGACGGCCTCGTCCGCGAGCACCACGTCGACGCGCTGTGGCAGCACTGGGAGCGGCCGCGCCATCATCGGTTCGCAGGCGGGCACATCCTCCAAGTGTACCGGGGGCGTTACCATAAGGAGATCGGGAAGCTCCTGGTCGGGCTGGGCCATCTCCCCCCGTCCACCCTCGAGCGTCTTTGACGGCTTCGCGCCTTTGGCGCGTTGTCATTCTGTCACTGGGACCGCGTCCGAGGAGCTGATAGAAGGCCCCCGTGTGCCCCTCGGACGCGGTTCGGCGGGATGGACGCAGCCCGTGGCGCACCGTCGCGAAGGCGTCTCGGGTCGGCCCGTGACAGAATGTCACCCACCCCCAGACAGGCTGACCCCGACGTCGGGTCCGAGGGCCGGGGGAACCGAGAGCCTCGCGAGATTACAGGAAAACCGCTGTGGTCCTGATCTTGCTCAATCCGCCCCGGACCGTCTCATGACCGCCGTCGCCCCGACCCCCACCCCCGCCCCCACCGTCCTCGTCGTCGACGACGAGGCCTCGATCCTCGAGGCGCTGTCGAAGGTGCTCGCCAAAGAGGGCCTCGTGGTGTTGACGGCCCGCAACGGCCGCGAGGCCCTGGAGGTCGTGCGCCAGCAGCCCGTCTCGGTGATGGTCACCGATCTCCGCATGCCCGGCATGGGCGGCGACGATCTGCTCAAGGCCGTCAAGGCGATCACCCCCGAGGTGGAGGTGATCGTGATGACCGCGTACGGGACGGTGGAGGTGGCGGTGGAGGCCATGAAGCGTGGCGCCTACGATTTCATCACCAAGCCGCTCAAACGGGCGCACGTGATCGCCACCGTTCGAAAGGCGCTCGACAAGGTGGCCTTGGTGGCCGAAAATCGCGAGCTCAAGGCTCAACTCGCCGCGGCCACGCACCGCGACATCGTCGGCCACTCGCAGGTTTTGCGCTCGACGCTGGAGGTCGCTCGACAGGCGGCGAGCAGCACCGCCACCGTGCTGCTGCTCGGCGAGAGCGGGACCGGCAAGGAGCTCCTCGCCCGCTACATCCACGCCCACAGCCCCCGCGCGTCTCGACCGTTCGTGCCGGTCAACTGCGCGGCGCTGCCCGAGAGCATCCTGGAGTCCGAGCTGTTCGGTCACGAGAAGGGGGCCTTCACCGGCGCCGTGAGGACGCGCGAGGGACGATTTCTCGAGGCCCACAGCGGCACGCTGTTCCTCGACGAGATCGCCGAGGTCACGCCGCCGGTGCAAGTCAAGCTCTTGCGGGCCCTGCAGGAGGGCGAGATCGAGCCCGTCGGCGGGCGGCGCCTCAAGGTCGACTTCCGCCTCATCTGCGCTACCAACCGCGAGCTCACCGAAGAGGTGAAGAACGGGCACTTCCGCGAGGACCTCTACTACCGGATCAACGTGATCCCCATTCGCATCCCGCCGCTGCGCGACCGCATCGAGGACGTCCCGTTGCTCGGCGACCACTTCGTCCGCCTGTACGCCACCAAGCACGGCAAGCCCGCCGAGCGCTTCTCCGACGCGGCGATGAATCTCATGACGAGCTACGCCTGGCCGGGCAACGTGCGCGAGCTCGAGAATGCGGTCGAGCGCGCGGTGGTGCTCAGTCGCTCCGCGGTGGTGGACGTCGACGACCTGCCGCCCGAGTTGCGCGACCCCCAGGCCGCCCAGGGCCGCCAGGTCACCTTCTCGGTGGGCACGCCGCTCGAGGAGCTCGAGCGGCGCATGATCCTCGAGACCCTCAAGTTCACCCGCGGCGACAAGCGCCTGGCCGCGGACCTCCTGGGCATCGCGACGCGAACGATCTATCGGAAGCTGGAGTCGGGCTTCATCTCCGAGGAATCCTACCGTCGCACCACCGCCAGCCCACCGGTGCGCACCGAAGGGGACGCCGACAAGGACGGGGTCCTGCACTGACGGTCGCGAAGGGGGAGCACGCACATGGAAGCGCTCTTCAAGAGGTACTACTGGGTCATCAAGGCCCTGGGGATCGCGGGGGCCACGGGTCTGGCGGCGAGCGCCGTCACCACCCAGGTCGGGACCAAGCTCGTCCTCGACACCTCGACGGACGCACAAGGCGATGCGACGCCCGAGGGCGACGACGCCGGCGAGGAGGACGACGAGGACGACACCGCCGGCGCGCTCCGGGGGCTGCGCGGCAACCCCTTCCAGCCCCGCGGTGCGGCGCGCGGGGCCGGCAACGGGGCGGCCAAGCGCGACGTGGCCACCGCGATCCAAAAGCGCAACATCTTCTGTCCCACCTGCGCGCCCGTCGAGGCGGCGGTGCCCGAGGACGGGCCGCCCGGCGTGGCTGCGGGCAACATTCGCCCCGGGGAGATCAAGAGCAGCCTTCCGCTTCGGCTGATGGCGACGATGGAGGCCGACGACCCCGAGTACTCCATCGCCACCGTGTTCGACGACGATGCCGGCAGCGCCGGGTTGTACGGCCCGGGCGATTTCATTCGTCCGGGAGTCGCGGTGGTGGCCGTCGACATGGGCGTGTTGCACATCCGCAACAACGCTCAGTTCGAGTACATCGAGATGTCCGGCGAGCCCCCGTCCAAGGCCCGATCCAAAGACGACCGCAAGGCCAAGGACAACAAGAAGGACGAGCCGCGCAAGCCCAACGATCGCGAGATCCCGGGGGCGAAGGACGCGATCAACTGCCCCAACGACAACCTGTGCATCGTCGAGCGGCCTTTCGTCGAGCAGCTCATGGCCAATCCCGCGCAACTCGCCAAGCAGGCGCGCATCGTGCCCAGCCAGAAGGACGGCGAGACCCAGGGGTTCAAATTCTACGGCATTCGCCGGAACAGCCTGCCCAACCTCCTGGGCATCAAGAACGGCGACATGATCACGGAGATCAACGGTGAGCCGCTCAACAGCGTCGACAAGGCAATGGGGCTGTACACCAAGTTACGCCGAGCGAGCAACCTGACGGTCACCCTGCAGCGCAAGGGACAGACCATTTCCAAGG
>CAZYSW010000492.1:1916-4678 GCA_964650105.1 uncultured Nannocystaceae bacterium | reverse complement strand
GCGTGGGACATGGCGGCCCTCGGGCAGCGCCTGCGCACCCACGCGTCCGCCCGTACGTGTCGCCGCGAACCCGCGGCCCACATCGGGCACACCGAGGTCGTGCGCCCGCCATGCCACGCCCTTCTGCACGCGCGCAAGGGCCCGAGCCGACACCGAGGGCGCACGCCTTCACCTTCGACGAGCCCTCGGCGTGACATCGATTTCTCCGCTCATTTCACGAACTTGCCCACGATCCTTCGCGTGAGCCTCGAGCCGTCGGTCGCGAAGGAATCCACGGGACTTCGACCGACGCGCACGTCGTCGTGACGCACCCGGTCGCGCGAGCGAGCCCGCTCAGGGAGGAGCCGGAAGGTCGGCCAGAGGATCGCGCGGGGGCTTCTTTGGCGTGAGCGTCTTCTTGCTGCCGCCGCTGCTCGGCTTGGGGTTGCTCGGCTTGGTCGTCGACGTCTTCTTCGTCCCGCCGCTGCTCGCCTTGGGCGCGGGATCGGTCTTGGCCGGCTCGTCTTTGGGGGTGTCGGCGGCGGGGGGCGCAGGCTGGTCTTTGGTCTCGTCGTCGCCGGCCTTGGTCTGCTCGGGCTTGGTCTCCTCGGACTTGGTCTCCTCGGCCTCTCGTGCGCTCGCCTCGTCGGCGACCGCGGCCTCGTCGGTCGCGTCCGAGGCCGAGCCCGACTTCGGCGTCAGCACGAAGAAGGCCGTGAGCCCCGCGGTGGCGAGCACGGCCATGCCGATGAAGATCCATCCCGTCGCGCCCGAGCGGAGGTTGGACTCCCGCTTCTCGCGAACCGATCCCAGGTCGATGTTCGCCGAGCCGACGAACGTGTGCTTGCTGGACGCGCGCGGATCGTCGGCCGCGTTGCCCGTGAACTCGAACACCGTCTGGTTGCCGCGCAGCAGCTCACCGTCGCGATTGCTCGGCGCGGGCGGCATCCCGCCCGGCCCCACGGGTGCCCCCGCGTTCGCCATCGGATGGCCTCCGCCGACCGAAGGCGGCACGGCGCCACCGGGCGCATATCCCCCCGAAGGCGGACCGTGTCCAGGGTGGGCGACGGGAGGAGCACCTGGCTGTGGGGAATTCGGGGGATACGCCATGGGAGACGCCGGCAAGGAGGGAGAATCGGGACCCACGGGATCGCCCGCGGCCGCGGCTCCCCCGTGCACATCAGGATGCCCCGATCCGGGTGGAGACGGATAGCCCTCCGATTCGAGCTCACCGCTGCCGATCGCCCGGGTCCGGTTGGGGCGGTTGGGGTGGTCGCTCACGGGGGCTCCTCGGGGACGCGGGCGGGCCGCGACTCAGTTTGCCACGACGCGGTGCGCGGAGCGAATCGGTGCCGCGCAAGTCGCGCATCTTCCCACCGCTGCTACGCTCGCGGGCGCACGATGGCCCGGGGTCGATTCATCGCGCTCGAAGGCATGGACGGCAGCGGGACGACGTCTCAGGCGCACGCCCTGGCCGAGGCCCTGACCGCGCGGGGTCACGCCGTGCTCGTCACCTGCGAGCCGTCCGGTGGAGCGATCGGAACGCTCATCCGCCAACGGCTCCGCGGGGCCGACCGACCCCTCGAGCCGCAGGCGCTCGCCTTGCTGTTCGCCGCCGATCGCCTCGACCACGTCCACACCGAAGTCGAGCCCGCGCTCGCCGACGGCAAGGTGGTCATCTGCGATCGGTACGTGATCTCGTCGTGGGTCTATCAGTCGCTCGAGTGCGACGCGGCCTGGGTGCGGACGATCAATGCACGCGCCCCCTGGCCCGACCTCACACTCGTGGTCCAGGTCCCGCCCGAGGTGGCGCGACGACGCCGGGCTCGACGGGGCGGCCCCGCGGAGCTCTACGAAACCGAACACCTGCAAGCCCGCGTCGCCGACGGCTATGCGGCGGTGGTCGCCGAGGGTCACCGGGGCGTGGTGTCGGTCGACGGGACCCCCGAGCCGACCGCGGTCACCGCCGCCTTGCTGCAACACTGCGTGGCCCTGGGTCTCTGAACCGGCTGCGCTCGCGATGAACCGGGTTTTTGCCTCCGCGCGAAAGTGGAGGGATGCTCGGCCCCGTGACGCCTTCGTGCTCTCGCGCGCCCCGCTGGCGGCGTTTGGGCCGGGCGGCCTGGCTGCCGCTCGTGATCGTCCTCGGCTGCGCCGCCCGAGACAGGCCCTCCGCGCCGACGCGCCCCCAGGACGACGCGTCGGTGCAGCCTCGTCGCGACGACCGGCTCCTCGCCGACCTCGAGGACGAGGTCACCGCCGACGCGGCCGAGCAAGCACCTGCGCCGATCCCCACCGATCGACCTCCGCAGACGATCTACCGCAGCGAGATCCACCGCGCCCTCGCGCGCGGCCCGGGGCATCTCCTGCGTCAGCTCGAGCCCGAGCCGTTCCGACACCAGGGACACTTCGTGGGCTGGGAGATCGGGGCGGTGTTTCCCGACGACCCCGACCTGTGCGCCCCAGGCTGCGATCTCGAGGTCGGCGACGTCATCCTCAGCGTCGCCGGAGACCGACTCCAGACCCCGGCCGCCTTGTCGAACCTCATCGAGAAGCTCCCTCGCATGAACGAGCTCGAGGTCCGAAGCCTCCGCGACGGCAAGCGGCGGGTCGTCACCTACCGCATCGTCGACGACGTCGCCCCCGGCCGCTGACGCCCCGGGCCGCTGACGCCCCGCGGGATTGCCCCCGCCCGGCCCGGTGCCTCGGGGTACGGTCGGGACGCACATGGCCGGGGACGCCGATGACCCCGGCCCCCACCCAATGCGTTCAGGTGCGCTCGC
>CAZYSW010000492.1:0-1906 GCA_964650105.1 uncultured Nannocystaceae bacterium | reverse complement strand
GCCGCATTTCTCCGCCAACCGTGGCAGGCTAGGATCGCGCCTTCTCGCGATCGGAGTTTCGATGATCGTCTTCACCTACCTGTGCCAGGCCATCGCCGATTGGCGGTCGGGTCGACGCCCAGCCTCGGGTCCCCTTCCCGCTGCGAGCTACGCCGCTCCCGACGAGGTCGAGGAGGTCGATTCGTCGGTCATCGTCGATGACCAAGGCTACGCCGCGCAGGGCGACGACCAGCAAGCTTACGCCGAGCAGGGCTACGACGCCCAGGCCTATGCCGAGCAAAGCTACGAACAGCAAGGCGACACCGCGCAGAGCTACGACCAGCAAAGCTACGAGCAACAGGCCTACGCCGAGCAGAGCTACGCCGACCAGGGTTACGAACAGCAGGCCTACGCCGACCAAGGCTACGAACAGCAGGCCTACGCCGACCAGGGTTACGAACAGCAGGCCTACGCCGACCAAGGCTACGCCCAACCCGACGCGCTCGCGGCCTCGGCCGACCGCGAGGACATCGCCTTCGAAGAAGCCGAAGAGGACGTCCCGATCGAAGACGCCGACGACCCCGACCGTCACTGACCGCGGGCCCCGTCAGCGCCACCGGAGCCGGATTCCGGCTCCGGTTCCAGCTCCGGGCTCCGGGTCCAGGTCCAGTCCCGGGCTCCGGGCTCCGGGTCCAGGTCCAGTCCCGGGTTCCGGGCTCCGGGTCCAGTCCCGGGCTCCGGGTCCAGGCATTCGGAGCCGGGGACGTCCGGTCGTCGTGCGTCGGTGGGTGCGATGACGGATCAGATCAGCGCGAAGATGGTTCCGATGATCGCGCCCACCACGAACAGGCCCACGATCACGAACACCACCGTGTTGCTCTTCCTCGGCCTGTCGAGCTCGGCCGGCTCCGCTCGCTGCATGCCGGTCGACTGCTGCGATTGCTCGGGTGGTCGAGACGGCGGGGGTAGGTCGGGCGTCGTCGCCCGCAGCGCGGCTCGGTCGTCCGGCTCCGCGCCTCGCTTGAAGTAGGTCGTCTCGGGTTGCTGCCCCCCGGCGGGACGTCCCGTGACCGCGCCGCTTTGACCGGCCAGCACCTGCACGCCGGACGCGATCACCGTCTTGCCCCGCGCAGTGGCGGTGTCCTCCTGGCTCGCCGCGGACGCATCGGGGGCGGCCGCACCGGGATCGGGGTTGGGCGCCTGCAACGGCGGCCCTGCGCTCATCACGGTTCGCGCGACGCTCGGCGAGCTCGGCGGCTGCTGCTCGGGCGGGCGCTGCAGCGGGGCCTCGGCCGCGAACACCGTCCAGCCGCGACCGTCGGAGGTTCCGTCCACCGGCGCCGGCTCGCGTGCGGGCGTGCCCGGTCCGCCGATGCCCCGCTTTTCGAGCTCGGGCAGCGGCGCGTCCATGAACATGGTCCACCCGCGCTTCTTTTCGCCACCGCCGGCGGCAGGGGCAGGCGTCTCCGACTTGGGTGGCTCGGCCGACGACGCCGCCGGACCGGAGGCCGCCGGCGCAGGCGCAGCCGCAGCGGGAGCCGTCGGGGTCGAGCCGGGCTCCATGAACATGGTCCAGCCGCGGCTGCTCGGTGGGTTGGCCCCGCCCGGGGCCGCGGGCGCCTCCGCCACGGGGGCATCGCGGCGGGTCGGGGCACTGGCGAGGGCGGGCGACGGTGCGGCGGCCGTCGCGGGTGCAGGCGTCCCCGGAGCGGCCGCGGGCGCCTCCGCCTCGTCGGCCTGCATGAACATGGTCCACCCGCGCGTGCTCGGCTTGGCCGCCGCGGCCGGTGCGGCCGGAGACGCCGGTGCGGCCGGAGACGCCGACGTGGCGGAAGCGGCCGGGGTGGCCGGGGTCGCAGGCGCAGGTGTCGGCGCGGGTGCAGGCGTCCCCGGAGCGGCCGCGGGCGCCTCCGCCTCGTCGGCCTGC
>CAZYSW010000491.1:0-4683 GCA_964650105.1 uncultured Nannocystaceae bacterium | reverse complement strand
GATGCCGGCCAGCGCGACCCGTCGCTTCTCGCCGCCGCTCATGGTGGCGACCTCGGCCTCGAGCGCCGTGATGCCCAGGTGGCCGAGGATCGCCTCGGCCTCGTGGCGCTTCTCCCAGCCCCCGTGCTCGTCGACCTCGGCGGCGGCCTCGGCCTGTGCCGCGAGCAAGGCCTCGAGATCGCCCTCGCCCGTCTCGATGCGGGCCGAGATCTCGGCGTGTCGATTGCACGCCGCCTGCCACTCGCGCAGCCCGCCCAGCACGGCCTGTACCGCGGTGACCCCGGGCTCGAAGGTCGGTTCCTGCGCCAGGTAGCCCACGCGCAGGTCGGCTCGGTAGACGACCTCGCCGGCGTCGGGCTCCTCGACCCGGGCCAGGATCTTGGCGAGCGTGCTCTTGCCCGATCCGTTGCGCCCGACGAGGCCCACGCGGTCGTGCGCCTCGAGCGTCAACGAAGCGCTCCGCAACACTTCCCGGGCGCCGAAGCGACGCTGCACGTTCTGGGCGCTGACAATGGTCAAACGCCCCGGAGTATAGGCGACGCGGGGGGGCGGGCGCACGGTCCGGGCGAGCGCGACGGGCGACCGGCGACCGGCGTGCGAGCTGCGAGCGGTTCTCGTGCGCGGGGCGGGTGAGCCGAGCGAGGGATCTCAGGTGGGGACGGGCAGGGCGCGGTGGTGGTGTTCGAAGATGAGGTTGGTTTCGATGTGGCGCACGATCTTGTGGGCCGCGATGTTGTCGGTGACGATGCGACGGAGATCGTCGGTGTCGCGGGCGACGACGTGGACGAGCAGGTCCTGGGCACCGCCCACGTGGTAGAGCTGGATCACCTCGGGCAGATCCCACAACTGCTTTCGGAAGTCCTCGATGGTGGAGCCGCCGTGGGTTCCGAGCTGGACGAACACCATGGCCTGCAGGTGAAGGCCGAGCGCGGCCGGATCGACCTCCGCACGAAACCCCGACAGGACGCCCTCGTCGACCAGTCGCTGCACCCGGGCGAGCGACGACGAAGGTGCGAGCCCCACGCGCTCGGCGAGCGCCTTGTTGGACAGCCGAGCATCGTTCTGCAGGAGGCGGAGGATCGCGAAGTCGATTCGGTCGAGGGGTCGCGCGGAGGCGGGCATGCCGAATGATATTCGGTCGTGCTCGTAGGAAGAGGAAGAAACACCGCCATGAGGCTATGACTGGGGCAGAACGTTCGTTTCAAGGAGCGAACTATGCGCAGTGCCGACACCGACGCGATCGAGGAATTCGTGACCCGTACGGCGGCCTTGTTGCACGCCCATGGGGCGCCGGCGCATCGCCTGGAAGCGGCGCTCGGCCGGCTCGCACGGGTGCTCGGGGTCCCGGCCGAGGTCTTCTCCAGCCCGACGTCGCTGCTCATCGCGTTCGGGAACGGGCCGCAGCAGCGAACCCGCATGCTCCGCGTGGAGCCGGGCGGCTTCGATCTCGGCAAGCTCGTCGAGTTCGACGCCGTGCTCGACGAGCTCGAGCACGGTCGCCTCGACCTGGGGCAGGCACGCGCGCGGCTCGAGGAGATCGCCGCGGCGCGGCCTCGTCACGCCACCTTCGTCATGGACGCGGCCCACGGGGTCGCGGCGGCGAGTGCCGCGGTGTTCTTCGGCGGGACGTGGCCCGAGGTCGGTGCGGCCCTCGGGGTCGGCTGTGTGCTCGGTGTGCTGTCCCGCATGATGGGACGGGGAGAGGCGGCGCGCCTGTACGAGCCCGTCGCGGCCCTCGTCGCCACGACGATCGCTGCGGTGCTCGCCCGGGGCGTGCTCCCGATCCGAGATCCGCTGGTGGTGCTCGCGGGGCTCATCGTGCTGCTGCCGGGCCTGACGTTCACGTTCGCGATGATCGAGCTCACCACGCGTCAGCTCATCTCCGGGACCACGCGCCTGGCCGGAGCGGCGACGGTGTTCCTCGCGCTCGCCTTCGGCGTGGCCGCGGGTCGGACGATCGTCGGCCTTCTGCTCCCTCCGGTGACCCCCACCGAAGCCGAGCCGTTGCCCGGCTGGGCGGTGGCGCTCGCCCTGCCGGCGGCATCGTGGGCGTTCGCGGTGTTGTTGGCCGCGCGGCCCAGCGAGCTGGGGTGGATCGCGGCTGCGGCGGTGATCGGGTGGGGTGGCGGCGTGCTGGGGCAGGCCCACTTCGGCGCCGCGATGGGATCGTTCGTGGGGGCGCTCGGCGTGGGGTTGTTCGCCAACGCGTTCGCGCGCACGCGCGACAAGCCGGCCTCGGTCCTGGTCACCCCGGGGCTTTTGGTGCTCGTGCCGGGCTCGGTCGGATACCGAGCGCTCGACCTGTTTCTGGCCAACGATCCGCTCGCGGGGATGCAGACCGGCTTTCAGATGATCATCGCGGGTACCTCGCTGGTGGCCGGCCTGTTGTGCGCCAACGTGGTCCTGCCACCGCGCCGCTCGCTGTGAGCCCGCGCCCCGCAAACGAAAGGACCGCCGGCGGGTCGACCCGTCGTGGAAGGCTCACTCGATGATCGAGTCGATGACCTCGATCGGCGTGTCGTCGTGGTTGGAGATCTGGGGATAGGTCGGGTACCAGGACCCGCCCTCGTTGTTGGTGATCACGCTGCGTTCGATGCGAATGTTCCCGGTGTGGTCGTTGCTCACGAAGAAGATCGCGCTGCCGTGTGCGTTGACGCGGTTGTGCTCGATCCGCGAGCCGCACAGCGACAGGGTCATCGTGTTGCCGTCGTTGTAGATCGCGCCGCCGCTTCCGCCCCCGGGCGTGCCGTCCATGGCGGGGTTGCCCCCGTGGCCGATCGCCTCGTTGTGGGAAAACACGCTGTTCAAGATGGTCCAGGAGACTCCGATGCTGCTGATCGCCCCCCCGTTGGCGCACACGTTGCCCAGCCCGGCCTCGCCACCGAAGGTGCTGTTGACTACGTAGACGGGGCGATTCTCGAACTGGTCGAACACGCGAATCGCCGCGCCGCCGAGATCGGGACCCTCGGAGGCACAGACGTTGCCGAAGAAGCGGGTGTTGACGGCCTTGAAGCGGCCGCCGCGGACCCAGATCGCGCCGCCTCCGTCGAACGCGTCGTCGCCGCTGGAGTCGGCGTCGACGAACGTGAGGTTCTGGACCGTCAGCCGCGGGTGATCCTGATCCTGGCAGTGAGACGTGGTCCAGTGCTGTGCCTCGTCGCACGTGTTCATGTAGAGGATGCGCGTTCGCCCGCCGCCGCTGAGCGTGACCAGACCGCCCCCGTCGATGACGATGTCGGGGCCGGTGTCGTTGAACACCTTCGCGGGGCGGTCCAAGGTGATGGTGACCGGATCGGGTCCACAGTCGAAGGTGATGATGCCGCCGCGTGCGACCGCGTCGATGAACGCGTCGGCCGTGCAGCTTTCGGGCGTTCCGTCGCCGACGACGGTGGTCGGGTTGGACACGTCCTCCAGCCCGGCTTCGTCCGGGATGTCACACGCGGCCTCCGGCGTTCCCGCGGGCGGCCCCTCGTCGGGATTGGTGAGCGGATTGTCGACCTTCGCCCCGCCTTCGTCCGCACACGCGCCGATGAGCCCCACCCACAAGATCGCAAACCAGCCGTGTTTCGACATGCCTCGTCCTCCCGTGCACCTCGACCCCCGACAGGGTATCCGATGAGTCCCGCGAGGCGACAGCACCGCCTTCGCCGACCCTGACAGCGTGGCTCGACGCTGGGAAACACGCCCGCGTCGGCTTCGGTCTCGCTGTGGCCCTCCACGCCACCTCGCGACGTGGACGTGGACGTCCACCTCCACGACGTGCGGACCGCCATCGTGGTCTCCATGCGTCTGGGTCGGCCCCGACGACGTGGGAAAGCGTACGGTCTCGCGCCTCGTCAGCGCCACCGCCGACGGCGTCGTCGGCTCACGCGACCCCGAGGGCGTGCGGGCGCCTGGGAAGCAGCGTCCCTTGGCCGGCACGCGACGGCTCGAGACCGGGTCGCGCCCGCGGGTGCGAGGCGCGTGCGGTGGGGACGATCGGTCGGGCGTGCATCGGAGGCGAGGGGCGGGCATGCTGGGCTGCGTGACGACGCCGTCGGACGACACGCCGGGGCTGGAGACGCAGCACCTGCTGGCCTCGCTCGAGAAGCGGTTGTTCGGGATCGAGGAGGTCGTGACGATCGGGCGGTTTCGCGTCGTCGGCAAGCTCGGACACGGCGGGATGGGGGCGGTCTTTCTCGCCGAGGATCCCGGGCTGGAGCGGAAGGTCGCGATCAAGATCCTGCGCCGCATCGTGGACGCTCCGCGCGAACGTGCACGGCTGGAGCGCGAGGCCAAGGCACTGGCTCGCCTGGCGCATCCCAACGTGGTCGCGGCCTACGAGGTCGGCGAGCACGAGGGCAACACCTTCGTGGCGATGGAGCACGTCGAAGGGGGCGATCTGGCCGCGTGGGCCAAGGCCCACGCTCCCGGGACGGCGGCCCGAAGCAGGGAAGCGCTCGACCTGCTGCTGCAGGCGGGGCGGGGGCTCGCCGCCGCGCACGCAGCCGGGATCGTGCACAGCGACTTCAAGCCGTCGAACGTGCTGGTCGGCCGCGACGGGCGGGTGCGCGTGGCCGACTTCGGTCTCGCCCGGCAAGGCGCCGCGGGGGCAGGGGGCGCGGTCGAGGGCGGCGACACCACCCGCGACACGGGGGACACCGCGCGCGAAGGTGGCAGCGCGACGGCCGTCGGTGCGGGCAC
>CAZYSW010000490.1:0-4702 GCA_964650105.1 uncultured Nannocystaceae bacterium | reverse complement strand
AGGGCGGACAGCTCATGGGTATCAAGGTCGACGAGCACATCGCCCGGGCCCGTCACGCCACACCCGGAGTCGATCTGATCTCGCCGCCGCCGTTGCACGACATCTACAGCATCGAGGACCTCAAGGAGCTCATCTACGAGCTCGGGCAGCTCGCGCCCGACAACCCGGTCTGCGTGAAGCTGGTGTCGGGCGACGGCATCGGCACCATCGCCGTCGGGGTGGCCAAGGCCGGCGCGGCGGTCATTCAGATCTCCGGCGGCGACGGTGGGACCGGGGCGGCGCCGATCAGCTCGATGCTGCACGCCGGGCTGCCCTGGGAGCTGGGGCTGTGCGAGGTTCACGAGGCGCTCGTCGCCAACGGCATGCGGGACCGCGTGCGGCTGCGCGTGGACGGTGGCCTGTCCACGGCGCGCGACGTGGTGCTCGCCGCCCTCCTGGGGGCCGACGAGTTCGGTTTCGGCAAGCTGCTGCTCGTGGCCCAGGGCTGCATCATGGCGAGGATCTGCGAGACCAACCGGTGTCCGACGGGCATCGCCACCCACGACCCCAAGTTCAAGGCCAAGTACAAGGGACAGGTCGAGCACGTGAAGACCTTGCTCTGCCGGATCGCCGACGGCGTCCGGCACCTGCTCGCCGAGCTGGGGGTGTCGTCCCTCGGAGAGATCGTGGGGCAGCGGCGGTACCTGGAGGCCAACCGGCGATTCGCGGCGCTGGTGGACCGTCGAGGGATCGATCTCGGTGTGCTGCTGCGCCCCGTGCCCTACACCCCGACCGCCCACCTCGACCGCCCCGCGGAGCCGAGCCCGCTCAACCGTCGGATTCTCGAGACCGTCATGCCCGTGCTGGAGGCGGGCGGCTCGGTCGAGCGGAGCTTCGTGGTCACCAGCGCGGACCGGGCGGTTCTGGCGGGCCTCAGCGGTGCGTTGGCGCGACGCAGCCATCGGCTGCGCATGCAGGACCTCGACGGCGAGACCCCCAACCGTCGGGACTACGGGCCTCCCCCCGGTGCGCTTCGACTGCGCTTCGAAGGCAGCGCAGGCCAGGGGTTCGCGGCCTTTCTCGTCGCAGGGGAGATCACGCTGCACGGCGAGGCCAACGACTCGGTGTGCAAGTCGATGTCGGGTGGCACGGTCGTCATCCGGCCACCGGACGGCAGCCGGTTCGCGCCGGAGGACAACGTGATCCTCGGAAATTGTGCGCTGTACGGCGCGACGGGCGGCGCGCTATACGTCGCGGGGCGGGCCGGCGACCGCTTCGCGGTCCGAAACAGCGGCGCCCTGGCCGTGGTGGAAGGGGCCGGCCTGCACTGCTGCGAGTACATGACCGGGGGCACCGTCGTCGTCCTCGGGCCGATCTCGCACAACGCGGGCGCGGGTATGACCGGCGGGACCCTGTACCTGCGGTGGGATCAGGTCGATCGGATCAACCGCGACTACGTCCAGGCCGCTCCGCTGGCGCCCGACGATTTGCCGCGGCTGGTCGAGATCTTGAAGACGCACCGTCGGGCGACCGACAGCCGCGTCGCCGACCGTCTGCTGCGACGACCCCAGCGCGTGTCCGAGGTGCTCTGCAGAATCGAGCCCGTGCCGCGGCGTGCCGCCCGTCCGCCGCAACCGGCGAGCGTCGGCGCCGGCCGGCGGGCCCCAACCGCCGATTCGCGTCGCGCGGGGTGAGACCGCCGTCGGCGTGCCAGGAAGGCGCGAGACCGAAGACGGAATCTCGGAGATGTCTCGACGACGGACATGCGCGTGCCCCGCACTGCGCCATCTCGGGCGTCGCTCCTGGCGCCAACACTGGGGGCGAAAGTCGCACGAAACCGCAAGCTTCAAGGCCCCTCGCGGCGCCGCCGTGCGCGTACAGTATACAAAGTACAAGCCAAGGGACCCATGGACGTTCACTTTCAACGTGTGGGTCACGCTTCGGCGTGCCCCGGGTATGCCCCGCCAGTGGGAGGCATTCTGCCTCGATCTGAACGTCGTCACCTACGGTGACAGCCTGCCGCACGCGCTCCATATGGTCATGGAGGCCGCACGCATGGTGATCGATGACGATGTGTCGAAGGGACGGAAATCCCCTCGATCGGCGTGCCCCGGAAGAGGACTGGGATGCGCTCTACGATTTCTTGCGGACCGCCGGCAAACCTCGTGCCGTCTCCGAGTTGGAGGACGATCACGTCCAACGCGCCGCGATCAACCTCGAGATCGTTTCGATGGTACCGGCGCCTGACGCGAGTTTTCCCGGTCTGAATGCTGAGCCGCCGCGTGGCGTTTTCCTGGCCGAGTGCGCGTGAAGGTCGATGCCCGCGAGAGTGCGCGACATCTTGCGGGCGTTCAAGAATCTCGGGGGTGAGGTGGAGAAGCCCCAACCGGGGATCGCACTGGAAGTTCCTGATGAACGGCCGGATGTCCCCGTTCCGGCACACAACGGCGCGAAAACAGAGGTCAGCGACTGATGCGATGCCCGCGAGGATCTCCCAGGTCCGAGCCCAGTGCTCGACCAAGGACAGCCAGAGCCGCAGAAGGGCGCGAAACATGAAGGCCGCGAGGTCCGGCCGACCTTGCAGGCATCTTGACTTGCCCACCCCGACGAGAGTGCGCATGAGCAGCCTCGAGTCGACGCCGGCGACGTGGATCAGGAGGCGCTCGAAAATGTTGTCGTGGAATCTCAGGTGAGTCCGGCGCATCCCACCAGTTTCGAGCGCGCGGGCAAAAGGCCGCTCGAGCAGTTCTCCACGTCGTCGCAGGAGCTCCTTGCCGCGCTTTGTTCGAATACGCCGACGGTTGGCGTAGACAGCCTTGCGCTCCGTTTCCTTCATGCCAGGATCGGTTCTTCTTGGGCGCGGGCCCACAGAACGCGCTGGCGAGCGCAGCCAACGCCCACTCGAACGCCCGGCCGCGAGTGCGAACGACCGATCGAGACGAGCCGGTCTTCGATGTACGGGAACGTGTCGCCGTCTGCAGGTGACCGCTGCCAGAACCAGCCCCGAGAAACCGCTGCGGCCGAGAGGATGGGGCGGCGCGTTCGGCCGTGTCTGCAGGGACGGGCATCCCGGAATGGCAGGGTGGCACGGCGCGCTGCGTCGACCGGGGATCCTTCGTCCGACCCCCTTTCGCTCACGCAGCGTCTACGCGTTTCCGAGAAGTCCCGTTGTGGTGCCGAGGGGCGGACTTGAACCGCCGACCTAGGGGTTATGAATCCCTCGCTCTAACCAGCTGAGCTACCTCGACGAAGGGGCAAGGTTTATGCGTCTTCCGGGCGGGGGCGTCAAGTCGGGCGCTGGCGGTGCCGAGTGTTGCCGTCGGCGTGCTCGCGGGACCCGACGCCTGGCGATGCGTCGGCACCGGTCGAGTCGCAGGCTGCGGACGGGGACCTACCCGAGGTCGCCGGTGGCGGCCGCCGAAACGGAGGGCGCCCGGTGCCGACGAGCATGGTACGGGGACGGCCAAACGCCCGTGATGAAACGCATTTGACGGGTTTTAAGGCCATGGTAAGCCGCCTGACGCTGGTCGTTTTCAGGATGCGCGCCGCGGTCGGCGCGATGGGGCGAGCAGAAGGCGGTCGCACGAGGCGGCCACGAAAGGAAGTGATCGGATGTCCCGCGAAGTCGTCATCGTGAGCGCTGCAAGAACGCCGATCGGCAGCTTCGGCGGCGCGCTCAGCCCGCTGCCCGCACCCAAGCTGGGGGCGATTGCCATCGAGGCCGCGCTCGCCCGCGCCGGCGTCGACGGCAGGGACGTCGACGAGGTCCTGATGGGGTGTGTGCTCCCGGCCGCCCTGGGGCAGGCGCCGGCACGCCAGGCGATGATCGCCGCCGGGATCCCGCGCGAGGTGGGCGCGGTCACGGTGAACAAGGTCTGCGGCTCGGGCCTCAAGACGGTCATGATGGCGGCGCAAGCGATCAAGGCGGGCGACGCGAACATCGTCGTCGCCGGCGGCATGGAGAGCATGTCGAACGCGCCCTACTACCTGACCAAGGCCCGCAGGGGGTACCGCATGGGGAACGGGGAGCTCATCGACGGGATGATCCATGACGGGCTGTGGGACCCCTACAACGACCACCACATGGGCATGGCCGGCGAGCTGTGTGCGTCCGAGCGGAAGATCGATCGGGAGCGCCAGGATGCCTATGCGGCCCTCAGCTACCAGCGGGCGCAGAAGGCCGTGAAGGAGGGGCTGTTCGAGGAGGAGATCGTCCCGGTGACGGTGCCCCAGCGCAAGGGCGGGGACCTGACCGTCTCGGCCGACGAGGAGCCCTTCCGGGGCGCCATCGACAAGCTGCCGACGCTGCGCTGCGCGTTCAAGAAGGACGGAACGATCACCGCAGGCAACGCCTCGACGATCAACGACGGCGGCGCGGCCGTGGTGGTCATGGCCAAGGAGGAGGCGGAGCGCCGGGGGCTCACCCCCCTCGCTCGCATCACCGGTTACGCCGGTGCCGCCCAGGCCCCGGAATGGTTCACGACCGCGCCGGCCAAGTCGATCAAGAACCTGCTCGATCGCACCGGACACGCGGTGTCCGACGTCGACCTGTGGGAGATCAACGAGGCGTTCGCCGTGGTGGCGCTGGTCAACCAAGACGAGCTGGGCATCCCGGCCGATCGCCTCAACGTCCGAGGCGGTGCGGTCGCGCTGGGCCATCCCATCGGGTGCTCGGGCACGCGGGTGCTCGTCACGCTCTTGCACGCGATGAAGCAGACCGACA
>CAZYSW010000489.1:0-4711 GCA_964650105.1 uncultured Nannocystaceae bacterium | reverse complement strand
ACGGATGCCAGTTCTTCCGCGACGTGTTCTTCGAGATCGGCGAGGAGTACCCGGAGATCGAGAAGGAGACGGCGATCGTCGACGCGTTCACGCAGTGGCTGATCGGGCAGCCCGAGCACTACGACGTGTGCGTCACCACCAACATGTTCGGTGACATCGTGACCGACCTCGCATCGGTGCTGCAGGGCGGGATGGGCATGGCGGTGGGCGCGAACGTCGGGCGCGAGCACGCGATGTTCGAGCCGATCCACGGCAGCGCCCCGCGGCACGCCGGCAAGGACAAGGTGAACCCCATCGCGATGATCCTGGCGGTGAAGGAAGGCTGCGAGTGGCTGGGCGAGCGCAAGAACGACGGGGCCCTGCGGCGTGCGGCCGAGGCCATCGAAGGGGCCGTCGAGGAGGTCGTGGCCGCGGGCGAGCCGCTCACCTACGACCTGGTCGGCGAGGCACGGGCTGCGCGGTGCAGCGAGGTCGGTCAGGCGATCGCCGAGCGAGCCGTCGCGCGCCTGGGCTGACGGCCTGCGGGGCGCCGGCCGCTCGTTCCTTTCGGGGGCGGATCCGGACGCCCGGGATCGCGGGCTCGCGCGCCGTCGGCCGCCGCGGGCGAGCACGTGCATGCACCCTGCGCCGCGCGGGGGTGCGGGTGCTCGTCATCCGGGGTGCCCTTCGGTGCGCGCCGACGTGGGTGGGCCAGGGGCGAAGGCGCGCGAGCGCGCGGCCGCGGGGGCCGAGCCCGTCGTGGGCGTGGCGTCGGGGTCCCGAAACTTTGGGCCACTCCGGGGCCGTGGCACGCTATGCGCCATGTGTCGCGCGTTCCCGGCCACGCTGGTTCTGATCGCGGCCTCGATCTCCGCCACCGCCGAGGCGGCACCGGCCGGTCCCACGCCCGCGGGTCCCGTCGAAGGGGACGTGCCGCCCGAAGGCGACGGCCCCGAGGCGCCGGCGGCCGAGGAAGTCGGTGAGGCCGAAGCGAGGACGGTCGAGGCCGAGGCCGAGCCCCAGGGGGATTCGGGACCGACCGACGAAGGCGAAGGGGTCGCCGAGGGGCGGGTCGAGGCGAGCCTAGGTGCGAACGGGACGGGCGGCCGCATCGCCGGCCGTACGGGTCGAGGGCCACGCGCCGCCAAGCCGAGCAAGCGCCTCGACCAGCCGTGGATTCGTCGGTGGGCTCCCGAGCCCGGGATGTGGGAGCTGGGGCCGTACCTGGGCGTGCTGTTTCCGTCTCGCAACCACGAGCTGTTCGAGGCCGACCTGGACCTGGGGCCGCGTCAGGGGTTCCGCCGGATGAAGGTGGCGGCGTTCGACGTGGGAGGGCGCGTGGGCTACTACCCGATGCGGTGGTTCGGGTTGGAGGTCGAGGGTGGCTATGCGCCGACCCGCACCGCCGATCTCGACCGGCGCGTGCACCTGTGGATGGTGCGCGGGCACGTGGTGGGGCAGCTCGGGTTGTGGAGCGTGACGCCCTTCGTGTTGGTCGGTGGCGGGGTGATCGCGGCATCGAGCAAGCGCGATGCGCTGGGCGACGACGTCGACCAGTCCTTGCACGTGGGGATCGGCACGAAGGTGTACATCAACCGCTGGATGCAGGCGCGGTTCGATCTGCGCGACGTGATCGCGCCGGCGCGGGGAATCAACGGCGGCCCCACCAACAACATCGAGCTGCTGCTGGGGTTCTCGTTCACGTTGGGGCGTGGTCGTGACGAGCCCAAGGCGCCACCGACCGCGCGCGAGCCCGCACCCGATCCGGGTCCGGCGGACAGCGACGGTGACGGCTTCGTCGATCCCGACGATCGCTGTCCCGACGTGCCGGGTGTGGCCCCCGACGGATGCCCGGCACCGACCGACCGCGACGGCGACGGCTTCGTCGACGCCGAGGACGCGTGCCCCGACGAGCCGGGTGTGGCGCCCGACGGCTGTCCGGATCGGGATCCCGATCGCGACCAGATCCTCGATCCCGACGACCAGTGCCCCGACCAGCCGGAGACCCGCAACGGGTTCGAGGACGACGATGGTTGCCCCGACGAGCTGCCCGAGGAGGTGACCCGCTTCACGGGCACCATCGAGGGCGTGTACTTCGACGTCGACAAGGCCACGTTGCGCCCGCAGTCTCGGACGAGACTCGACGAGGCGGTGGCGGTGTTGAAGAAGTATCCGAAGGTTCGGGTGGAGATCAGCGGGCACACCGACTCGACGGGCCGGCGCGAGCACAACATGGAGCTTTCGCGCGCGCGGGCGGAGGCGGTCAAGGACTACCTCGTGCAGCAGGGCATCGACGCCGGCCGCATCCAAACGCGCGGGGCGGGCCCCGACGAACCGATCGACAGCAACGCCACCCGCCAGGGCCGCAGCAAGAACCGCCGCATCGAGTTCCGGGTCCTGGATTGATTGCGAGCGTCCACGTTCTTTCGTGGGTGCATTGGGAGGCTGGGTGGGGGGTTATTCTCGGGCTTGTTCGACGAGGTCGGGGGGGAGGAGGGGGCTGGGCTCGCCGGCGCTGACGAGCCAGAGCTGGTAGGCGGCTCGGGTGGCGGCGATGTGCAGGAGGTGACGGCTCTGGACCTGGTCGGGGTAGTTTTGGCGGGTGGGGTCGAGCAGGACGACGTAGTCGAACTCCAGACCCTTGACCTGCCGAACGTCGGTGACGTCGATGCCGGCGGTGAAGGAGAAGTCCTCACGTCGGATGCGGCGAAGCTTGGGAACCTCGGCCACCTTGAGGGCCTCGTAGTACACGTCGGCTTGCTGGGGGTAGCGGCTGATGAGGGCCACGCTGGCGGAGGGCTCGCGCTGCATGAGGCCGCGCAGGGCCTCGCCCAGGAAGGCCACCGCCTCGCCGGTGTCGGTGAACTCGAAGTAGGACACCGGCGCGCCCTCCCGGGCGATGATGCTTTCGCTCGAGTCTTGCAACGGACCGAGGACGTAGCGCGAGAACTCCATCACCTGACGGGTGGAGCGGTAGGTGATCTCCAGTGGCTGGACCTCGACGTGGGGCAGCCCCGCGTCGTCCAGGAGCTGGGGCCAGTCGGTGAAGCTGTTGTCGAAGATCATCTTTTGGGCGCGGTCGCCCGCGATGGTGACGCTGTGCCCCTTGGTGACGCAGTCGAGCAGGACGCGGACCTCGAGCGGCGAGAGGTCCTGGGCCTCGTCGATGACGAGGTGCTCGTACTCGAAACGCTTGCCCTGGATGAAGATGCCCCCGAACTTCACCTGTAGAAGCCGCAGGAGGATGGCATCGTCCTCGGGGTCGAGGCCGACCTCGTCGAGGGACACCGGTTGATCCGGGTCGTGCTCGACGTCGAGCTCGGCCTTCTTGGCGCACCAGCGCACGATGGTATCGACGTCGTTGTCGCTGAACTCGCCGGGCGCGAGCTCGGCGATGGTCCCCCGGATGCGCTCCCCCGCGGTGTTGAGCTCGAGCCAGTCGGCGACGACGTCGCGAAGCTGGTCCTTGGCGCCGCGCAAGATGGTGCCGGCGGAGGCCTTGGCCTTGCCGGACATGTGGGCGCCCCGGCCCTTGGAGAGCCAATCCAGCATGCGCTCGACACGGGTGACCGGGGGCAGGTTGGCGTACTGCCGCCAGGCGACCAGCACCTCGCTGCCACCCGGGCGCGTGGCGACGCGCTCCTCGAGCTGGCGCTGCACCTCGTCGAGTTGCTCGGTCACCAGCCGGTCGATCATCTCGAGCATGATCGCGTGCTTCTTGAAGCGGCTGACGGGCTCGGGCGTGGTGCTCATGTGCTGGATCTCCAGCCCCAGCCGGATCTTGCGCAAAAGCTGGCTGGACCAGCGGCGATAGGTCTGGACGAGGACGCCCTCGACACCCAACGACGGCAGCACGTGGCGGATGTACTCGACGAGACCCTCGTTGAAGACGACGATGAGCATCTTCGAGGGCACGAAGCGACGCGGATCCTGGAACGCCAGGTAGGCCACGCGGTGCAGCGCGACGGTGGTCTTGCCCGATCCCGCCCCGCCCTGGATCAGGACGATGCCCGACTCGGGGCGGGTGATGAGCTCGAACTGCCGGCGATCGATGAGGGCGGTGATCTCTTGCAGGTGCTTGTCGGCGCGGAGTTGGGTGTCGTCACCATGGACGCCGAGCTGACGCGGGGGCACCCGGATCGCGCTGCCCGAGCCGCCGGCGAGCGTGGGCCGGGCGGAGCCGACCGCCTCGCGCCAGACGCCGTGCCGGTCGACCGCGTACGTCCCCTGGGGGGCGGCGACCCGGCGTAGCTTGCCGTCCGAGACCGCCAGGCTGCGGCGGACGAGGATCTGCCCCTCGATGGTGCGATCGTCGAAGTCCTCGTCGTACTCGTCGTCTTCTTCGTAGCGGTAGTACAGCCGGCTCACCGGCGCGTTGCGCCAGTCGACGATGGTGACGCCGTCGCCGTCGTCGAGCAGGGTGTGTCGGCCGATGAGGACGTCGCGGGTGTTGCCGGTGCGGGCCTCGCGAAGGCGCAGGTGCCCGAAGTAGGGGTTCTTGGGATCGATGGGGATGCTGCGTCCCTGCCCCCGCTTGCGGCTGAGGGCGGCCACCTGGTGCATCTGATCGATGAGCGAGGGGACGTCCTCTTCCTTGGCCTCGGCGATGGCGTCCCGGAGCTCGATGAGCTGGGCGTCGAGGTCCTCGATCTTGTCGGGCGTGGCGCTGGCGTCACGCTCGAGGCGACCGCGCACGTGTCCGAGAATCGAGAGCTCCTCCTCCACGATCCGG
>CAZYSW010000488.1:1257-4739 GCA_964650105.1 uncultured Nannocystaceae bacterium | reverse complement strand
ACGGTTGAGGGCGTCGACGAGCGCGGTGCCGAGCCGATGCACGACGCTCCCCTGCGTCCCGGCCGCGATCCGCACCTCGGCGCGCGAGCCGAGGCAGCTCAGACCGAGGAGGCAGCAGAGGAGCAAGCCGCAACGGACGGCGAGCGGGGACGACGGGGCCATGCGCCGGCGGATGATAGAGAAAGCCGACGCAGCGGGGGAAGCCGTTTTAGTACATCAAATAGAATACACTCAGTATACCAAGCACTACTCGAGCTCCGGCGCGAGGCCGACGGCGGTGATGTCGCCGACGTACTCCCCCTCGATGAAGATCTCGACCGCGGTCGAGCCCGGGTTCTTCGCCCAGATCACCCAGATGCGGTCCTGGATACTCGGCTCGATGCCGATGATGTTGCTGCGCTGCGGGAAGAGCTCGACGCGATCCTTGCGTCGCTCTCCGTCGATCACCGCGACGGCTCGCACGCCGACGGCCATCCCCGCGGGCACCTCGATCAGATCGCTCGTCACCAAGACCTCGGGCGGCGCGTCGGACACGATCTGGAAGTCGACCCGGTAGTCCGTCGAGCACCCCGCGAGCGCGAGCGCCGCGCCCATCACGCCGAGAAGCCGCTTCATTCCATCTCCTCCATCTCGTCGATCTCCTCGACGTCCTCCGGATCGACCGTCACCTCGATCTGTTTCGACACCCCGCCGCGCTCGACGGTGATCAGCGCGGCCCCCTCGGCCACCCCGAAGAGGCGGATCTCGTCGTCGTTCAGCTCCACGCTCGAGGTCGGCGGACCGAAGCTGTTGATCGCGTCGATCGCGATCGACGCCCCATCGACGGTCCACACGTAAGGGAGGGCGCCCGCCAGCGAGACGCCGGTGCCATCTTGCGGCACCACGGCCACCTGCACCTCTTCGCCGACCTTCAGCGCCACCGACTGGACCCGCCGCTCGTCGACCCAGACGTCGAGGGCCGCGACCTCGAGGGCCGTGAGGTGGATGAAGTCGGCGACGATGCCCTTCGGGCTCCGCGCGAGGAAGGCGTGCACGCCAGGCGACAGGATCATGAAGCCCCCGACCGCGTTGACCTGATCGGGCCGCGCGGGCTTGGTCTCGATGAGCAGCAGCTCGCCGTTCTTCGTGGTGGTGTCTCCGTTGTAGACGAGGTCGAACCGCGCGCCGACCGCCACCGCCGCGGGCGCCTCGCCCTGGATGCCGAGGTGACCCTGGACCTCGAACTCGTCGACCGCGCCCGACACGTTGCAGACCGCGTCTCCCAGCTGGACGCAGTGGTACCGGAACGTGCCTTCGCCGAGCTCGCCCAGCGTCCCCGGCGGCTCGACGGCCGAGCCGCCGCAGCCGGCCGCTCCGACGATCGCGAGCACCGGGAGCCATCCGCCGGCGCGTGCCACCTCACTCGAACCTCTCTGTCGCATCGCACTCCTCCCGCGCCCCAGCCAGCGCTGCGCGCAGCTAAAGCAATGGTCGTGCCCGATGTAAGCCATTGAAACCACGCTGGAGATTCACGTGAAGTCTTCGCCCTCCGGCGACGACCGAGACAGCGCGATCATGCTCTCGAAGGCCCCGTAGATGGCGTCCACGGTGGATTGTTCCGCAGGGGGTGGAGCCCCCGCCCGTGCGTGCGCTAACGGCCTCCCCCGGCTCGCGTTAGCCCGCTCGCAGCCAACGAAAAATCCTCATTGATAACAAATGCCTAAACATGGCCCAGGCTTTGCTGAGCGGGCGCGCGGGGATCGACCGGAGAGACGGGGGCGTGAGGAGAGAGACGATGGCTCGAGGACACCACTTCGCCGCGGGCGCCCTGCTGGCCGCCTGCACCCTGGGCGCGTCCGGCGCGAGCGCGCAGCAGCAGCCCGTGGGCATCCACCCGGGCCTCGAGCTCGCGTCCGGGGCCACGGCGCGGACGGCGCGGCTCGTCACCGCGCAGCCGCCGCGGCGGAGCCTCAAGGCCTGGCAGCGCTTCCGCGCCGTCCACCCGGGGAGCTGGGTGGGTAGCTGGGACACGGCCACCGGGATCGCCCACCGCGTGTTCGGACCAGGCATCTCGGCCCCGGGAGCGTCGACGGACGCCAAGCTCGCGGCCGCCTTCGCGACCGCTTTCCTGAAGCAGCACCTCGATCTGCTCGCCCCGGGTGCGGCGCCGGCCGACTTCACCCTCGTGGCCAACGAGACCCGGGGGAACCTGCGCACCGTCGCCTTCCGCCAGCACGTCGCCGGGATGCCCGTGGTCGGCGGCCAGGTCAGCTTTCGCTTCAAGAACGACCGCCTGATCGTGCTGGCCTCCGAGGCGCTGCCGCGGCCCACCATGACCCCGCTCACGGCGCCGATCGACGACGCCACGGCGGGCACCGAGGCGCGGCGATGGATCGCCGCCGACGTCGCCCCGGGGACGGTCACCGCCGTCGACGGCCCCTTCGTGCTGCCCTTGATGGGCGGCAGCTCGGTGATCGATGTCCGCCCGGTGCTCCGTGTCGAGGTGGAGACGACCTCGCCCAGGAGCCGCTGGAACGTCTACGTGGACGCCGAGCGAGGCCTGCCGGTGGCGCGCGAGCAGACGCTCCGATTCGCGAGCGGTACGGTCCTCTTCAACGCCCCGGTGCGGCGGCCCGGCGCCGAGCGTCACGACTACCCGGCCAAATACGTGGCCGTCGATGTCGAGGGCGCCGCCGCGAGCGCCGACGGCGCCGGTCTGTTGTCGTTCGCCACGGCGCCCGCTTCGGTCTCCGTCACCGCGTCCAGCGCCTACCTGACCGTGCAGAACCTCGCCGGTCCCGCCGCCAGCACGCTGCTCAGCTTGCCCGACGGAGGGACAGCCGTGTGGAATCGCGCCGACGTCCCGAACGAAGACGCGCAGCTCACGACCTTCATCCACACGCAGGTGGTCAAGGACTACGCCAAGCACATCGCGCCGGAGATGAACTGGATCGACAACCAGCTCCTCGTTCGGGTCAACCACGACGACGTCTGCAACGCGTTCTACGACGGCTCGAGCATCAACTTCTACCAGCAGAGCCAGCAGTGCGAGAACACGGGCCGACTGCCCGACGTCGTCTATCACGAGTTCGGCCACGGGTTTCACCATCACGCGGTGATCCTCGGCGCCGACGAGTTCGAGAGCGCGCTCAGCGAGGGCGTGAGCGACTATCTGGCCGCGACGATCACGAGCGATCCGGGCATGGGTCGCGGGTTCTTCTACACGAACGCGCCGCTGCGCCACCTCGACGACGTCGACCGCGTCTGGCCCGACGACATCACCCCCGATCCGCACGGCACCGGCCTCATCATCGGTGGCGCGCTCTGGGATCTGCGCAAGAACCTCATCGCCAAACACGGGGAGGCCGCGGGTCGAGAGATCGCCGACCAGCTCTTCTACCAGGCCATGTCGAACGCCTCCGACATCCCGTCGATGTACGCCGAGGTGCTCGCGGCCGACGACGACGACGGCGACCTCGAGAACGGCACCCCCAACGTCTGCG
>CAZYSW010000488.1:0-1247 GCA_964650105.1 uncultured Nannocystaceae bacterium | reverse complement strand
GAGATCGTCGAGGCCTTCAGCCGGCACGGGCTCCGCACGCTCGGGGCCGCACCGTCGGCGCTCTCCGTCGAGCCTCCCTCCCAGGACGGCTTCGAGGTCCGACTCCGCGTCGAGGGCCTCTTCCCGCAGTGCCCGGGCGACGCCTTCGACGGGGCGAAGCTCGAGTGGCGCCTCGACGGCGGGCCGCCGGGTTCCTCGCAGACGGTGGAGATGACGGGCGGCCCGAACGATTTCGTCGCGGTGATCCCGAGCCAGGATCCGGGCCGGGTGGTGCGCTACCGCGTCAAGCTCGAGCTCGCCTCGACCCTCATGCCGATGACCTTCCCCGACAACGCCGCCGACCCGATGTACCAGTTCTTCGTCGGCACGGTCACCGAGCTCTACTGCACCGATTTCGAGACGGACCCGCTGGCGGAGGGCTGGAGCCACGGCCTGCTCGCGGGGGAGATGACCGAAGGCGCCGACGACTGGCAGTGGGACACCCCGAACGGGACCGCGCAGAACGGCGACCCCAGCGAGGCCTTCAGCGGCGACTACGTCTTCGGCAACGACCTGGGTCACGGCAACTACAACGGCCTCTACCAGCCGAACAAGGTCAACTACGCCGACAGCCCCGTGATCGACGTCCGCGGTCACGATCACATCCGGCTGCAGTACCGCCGCTGGCTGAACGTGGAAGACGGCTACTACGACCGCGCCCGCATCTACGCGAACGGCCAGCTCGCCTGGGACAACCTCGCCTCCCCGACGGAGAACGGCGCGGAGGTGCACCACACCGATCGCGAGTGGCGCTTCCACGACGTCGACCTGACGCCCCACGTCGAAGGCGACGCGGTCCAGGTCCGCTTCGAGCTCGACACCGACCCGGACCTCCAGATGGGCGGCTGGACCCTCGACGATTTCTGCATCGTCGCCTACGACGGCGAGCGCGAGGTGGCGGCCACCTGCGGCAACGGCGTGGTCGAGCCCGGCGAAGGCTGCGACGACGGCAACACCCTCGACGGCGATGGCTGCAGCGCGACCTGTGAGCCGGAGTCCGAAGGCCAAGGGGGCGCCGCCGCCGATCCCGGGCCTGCGGAGCTCGAGGTGACGAACGGCTGCGGCTGCCAGCTCCCCGGGGGCGGCGACGATCGCCTCGGGGCGCTCCTCGCCCTCGGGCTCGTCGGGCTCGCGGCGCGGCGCCGGCGCCGCTGCCGGGCGCGTCCCCCACCGTCGACGCCGCCCGGTCCCCCGCGCGGGGGCCCGGC
>CAZYSW010000487.1:0-4755 GCA_964650105.1 uncultured Nannocystaceae bacterium | reverse complement strand
CGATCGCGCGTCATGACCCGCCTGCGGCTCCTCTATGCGAGCCTCCCCGATCGCAGTCAGCTCAGCGTCGCCTCGACGGCGGGACCGAACCGCAGCACCGAGGACGCGCTCGATGCCCGACGTGCCGACCAGGCCCAGCAAGACGGGCACGACGACGCCGAGCAAGGAGGCGAGGGCAAGACTCCGCCGGCCATGAAAGAGGCCCTCGCGAGCGCCTGGTCGCTTGCGCGCTGCGATAGCCGGCTCACCCGGAGGTTGGGACTGCTGTGAACGACGCCCAGGTCGACGATCCACGTGACGTCCTCGTCGAGACGTCCAAACGCCTGGCGGAGATCGGTCGTGAGCTCGGTCTCGAACGCCTGGCCTCCACCATCGAGGCGGACACGCGGCGTCGACTGCAGGACCAGCACGTCCGCGCGATGATCCTCGGCGAGATCAAGCACGGCAAGTCGACACTCATCAACGCGCTGTGCCGAACCGACGTGCTGCCGACCGGGGTCACCCCGACCACCGGCGCAGTGGTGCTCGTCCAGGCCGGCACCGGTCCCGGGTTGTATCTGGACAAGGGGAACGACAAGGAGCGGCTCGACCCCGGTCGGTTCGAGGCCCTGGCGCGCGGGCCCAAGCGGGGAGAAGCGCCCGAGCCCGCGCTGCTGGAGGGCAACTTGGAGGTCGTCCTCGACAGCGATCGCCTGCCACCGGCGTTGCAGCTCGTCGACACGCCGGGAATCAACGACATCGCGACGTTTCGGGCGGCGGTGAGCCGCGGCGAGCTGCCCCGCGCCGACATTTTGGTGCTGGTGCTCGATGCGACCCAGCTCCTCAACCGAACCGAGATGGTCTTCTTGCGAGACGCGGTCTCGTCGGTGGGTGGGCTCGACGATTCCGGCGCGAAGCTGCTCATCACCATCAACCGGATCGACCTGGTGGCACCCGACGATCGGAAGCAGCTCGTGGAGTACCTCGAGCGCGAGCTGGCGGCGCTCGCTCCACGCGGCAGCGACGGAAAGGGCCAGTTCGAGATCTTCTCGACCGACGCCCGATCGGCGGCCCGCGATCCCGACGGAAAGGACCCGGGCATCGAAGGGGTTCGGCAACTCCGCGAGCGCCTGTTCGCCCTCGCGTCGCGGCGTTCCGAGCTCCTGCCGTCGCGGGTCCGGTCCAGCCTCCTGCGCCACACGACCCTGCTCGGGCACAACGCCGCAGTCGCGGCTCGGGCGATCATGCTCGAGCTCGACATCCTGCGTCGCGAGATCGACACCCTCGAAAAGGAGTTCGCCGCCGACTCGGCGGACATGACCGCGCTGCGGGCCCAGATGGCCGAAGCCCGGGAGCGCTTGCTGCTGGAGAACGAGCACAGGACACACGCGTTTCGCCAGACCCTGCAAGACAGCATCCAGGCCGCGATCGGCGTGGCGAGCCTGCGCACCCTGTCGGTTCACCTCCCCGGCTCGATCCACGACGCGTTCTTGGCGTTTGCTCAGGAAGAGGCCGAGCGTCTTCGGGTGTCGCTCGACGAGGTCACCCGCAAGGCGATCCACACTCACAGCGAGCAGGTCCGTCGGCGGCTGTTCCAGGCCACGATGCGCCTGGGCTTCCGCGGGCCCACCGTCTATCTCGATCCCCCGTCGTTCGTGCTGGAGGCGGGCCTGGTCGCGATCGGCATCGCGGGCACGGCGGTGATGTACTTCGGCAATCTGGTGGCCGGCATGCTGATGACGGTCGCCGGGCCGCTGGCCACCGTCTTCTTGCGCGAGCGCTCGCTTCGCGACACGCGAGAGCGGGCCGCGGCCGAGCTGCCGGGCGCGCTCGATCGCGCCGAGGAGGCCTTGCGCGAGCAGGTCCGCAACGTCGTCGACGGGCACCTCGCGGCCCTCGACGAGCACCTCCTTTTGGCCAACGTCGCCCTTCGGGAGCAGCTCGAGGGCGTGCTGCGGCGGGCCGCGGCCGAGCTCGATCCTCCTTCGGAGCCCTCCTCGCCCGAGGCGATCACCCGCCGCCGCGCCGCCGCCCAACAGAACTTGCAGCGGCTCGAACGCGAGCTCGAGGCGATCCGCAAGCGTTTGCACGCGCTCCCGCTCTAGTCGGGGGGCGCACGGCCGGTGCTCGATCCGGGCGACACGATACGCGTGCATCGGTCGCGCGTCGACGAGTACGAGCTGTCGGTCCACGGACGCGCGGCTCGACACGCTTCGACGGCGCGAACCGAGCGGCCCCCGATCGGACCGGCTCGAAACGAGTTGTGCGACACCGATGCGTTCCGGATACGCGGTGCAGATGATCGGCCTCCGACTGACTGCCCTCACGGCCGCCGCCGGATTGCTGCCCTACCTGTTCGCGTGCGGCGGAGCTGCACCGTCGCCCACGGCGGCGCCGCTCGATGCACCGACCGCCGAGCCCATGCCGGCGATGGTTCCGACCGCGAGCGGGGGCACGGGGGAAGAAGGTGCTCGCCTACGCGAAGGCGATCGCCGAGCGAGAGGCCGCGCTCGACGGACGCCGAGCCGCCGAGTACGAGGCGAAGCTCGCCTCGATCGAGAAGACCCTGCGGGATCAGACGGCCGCATCTTTCGGACCGCCCGACCGGTGGTGGGCATGCCTGCAGAATCGACCCGCTCCGGCAGACGTCATCCACGGGATGGTAGCCGCTCGGGATCGGCGAAGCAACGAAGACGTCCGCCTGCAGGGGCGTATGCGCCAACACGAGCACACGTCGGAGGCACTCGGCGACGCCGAACACGGCACCGTCCTCGCGACGCACGGACACGTGCACGACCGCGAGCCGAGCATCGTGCGCCGAGACGCGGGCGTCATCGCGTGCGCCCCGACCGGACCCGGCAAACGTGGACGACGACCATGGAGACGATCCGAACGGGCGAGCGCCGAAAGGTCGAAAACACACCCGCCGGCATCGGATTCGAAGGCCCGCCGTCGGGGCCGGCCACCGGAGGTCACCTTGCGGTGAATCCCGGGGCAGACGCGGGCCGGCCGGCGACGATCCGGGACGACGACGGGCGCGTCGGCGATCGCGGCCGCGGACTGATATCGTTCGCGGCGCATGGCCGGGGAGGACGACGAGCGGGACGAAGCGGGCGGAGCGTTGCGGAGCGTGTCCGAGCGGCTCGGGGGGTGGGCGCGTCGCGTCGGGGAGCTGGTGGCCGACGCGGCGGGGCGACCCGTGGTGCCCGAGGCGCTTCGCGAGCCGCTGGCCGACGCTCGCAAGGCGCGATTGGCCGGGCGCCACGCAGAAGCCTACGAGCGATTGCGCAACCTGTTGCCGCAGCACGGTGACGAGCCCCACCTTCGCCTGGGGATCGGGATCACCCTGGTGTACGACCTGCTCGCCGGTGGGCGGCCGATCAAGGCGCTCGGCGAGACCATCGAGGCGCTCGACGACACGTTGGGGTCGGGGCCGCTCCAACTCCTCCGAGGGGCGCGGGCGCTGTACGAGGGGCGCCCCGAGCCGGCACTCGACGAGCTGCGGCGCGCGGCGGCGGGGCTCGACCGGTTGCCCGATGCATTGGAGACCGAGTGCCGCTTCCTTCTGCACTTGCTCGCTGCTCTGTCGCACCTGCGGCTGGGCAACGAGGAGCGGGCCCTGCGGGAGCTGCGGAAGGCTCGCGCCCGCATGCCGGTCGAGGCGGGCAGCGTCTTGCGGGGCAAGGTCCTCGAGCGCGGCGTCGATTTGTCGCTCGCGTCGGGAGAGATCGCCGACGCCGAGGCGTGGATCCGCGAGACGCTGACGGTCGCCCCCGACGATCGACGCGCACGCGAGCTCTTGTGTCGGACGCTCGCCTGCAAGGGCGACCGCGTCGGCGCGCACGCGTTGCTCGAGGAGCTGGGCGACGACGGGGCGCTGGACGAAACGCGGTTGTGGGTGGGCTTGACCGTCGGCCTTCCCGAAGAGTCCGAAGAGGATCTCCGTGCGATCGCGCTCCGGTACCTGCAGCAGGCACCCGAGGATCTCGAGCGCCGGCGGATCTGGGCACTGGTCGAATTGCAGCGTACCCGCGGCACCGAAGTCGAGCTCGGCGAGGAGCTCCGCCGTCAGATGCTCGAGGCGTTGGTGGCCGTCTGCGCGGACGCTCCCCGGGCGACGCGCGACCGCTACCTGCAAGAGCTCGCCCACGTGGCACTTCGACTGGGCGACCTTTCCGAGACGGTCCATGCCCCGATCGCCGACCGTCTGGCGCGCGACGAGGGGACCGCGCCCGAGGAGCTTCGCCTGGTACGCGCCTGGGTGCGGCTGGCCAAGGGTGAGGACGCGAGCGCCGATTTCATCCCCGGCCCGATCCCACGGTTTCGCGCCGATCCGGACATCGGCGGTCCTTGGGGCCCCGACCCGCGCAGCCCGGTCCGCAATCCGAGCCTGCGCATGGCCGTGTTGTCCTCGCAGCGATGCCTGGCCGCGGCGGAGCTCGCCCTCGCACGCGGAGAGGTCGACGTCGCGCCCGATCTACTCGTCGAGGCGTTGATCGAGTGGCCGGAGCTTCGTCGTGCACGCGCCTTGTTGGCGGAGATCGGCCATCCGCCGACCGGTGCGCGGCTCGAAGACCTGCTCGCCAGCGCCACCTCCCTGCTGGCGAGCGTGCCCAACCGGGTGCTGGGCATCTCGCTCTCGGGCGTCCAGGATGCGCTGGCCAAAGTGGTCGCGGCGCGCGAGCGCCTGGCGAGGCCTTTGGCCATCGCGATCATGGGTGAGTTCTCGGCGGGCAAGAGCACGTTCGTGAACGCGCTTTTGGGCGAAGAAGTGGC
>CAZYSW010000486.1:0-4764 GCA_964650105.1 uncultured Nannocystaceae bacterium | reverse complement strand
GAGGCCTTCGTCCGCGAGGCCGTGGCGTTGACGCGCGCGCTGCAGCCCGACGAGGCGCGGCAGCTCCCCGACCCCGCGCTGTTCGAGGGGGCACCGACCGAAGACCTGGACGCCGAGGACGCCACGCTGGCCGACCTCACCGCGGAGCGGCGGATCGAGCTGTGCCGCCGAATGGACGCTCGCAACTCCGGCCAGAGCAAGGTCGTCTCCGCCACCAGCTCGATGCACGACGGTCGGTGGCAAGGAGCGGCGGCCAGCTCCAACGGGTTCGCGGGCGCGTTCGGGGCGACGTGGGTGGGGCTTTACGCCTCGGTCACCATGCGCGACGAGGGCGACAAGCGCCCCGAGGCGGGCATGGGGGCCACGATGCGTCACTTCGCCGATCTGCCCGACGCCGATTGGATCGCCGACGAGGCGATGCGGCTGGCCCGAGATCGCCTGGGCGCGCGCAAGGGACCGGCGATGAAGGCCACGCTGGTCGTCGACCCTCGTGCCGCCGGTCGCCTCTTTCGGGCGTTGCTCGGCCCGGCGTCGGGCCACGCGGTCCAGCAAGGCCGTTCCTTCTGGGCGGGCAAGCTCGGCAAGAAGCTGGTGTCGAACCGCCTCGTGGTCGTCGACGATCCGCTGCTGCCGCGGGCCAACGGCTCGCGCCCCTTCGACGACGAGGGCATCGCGGCCAGGCGCATGGACGTCATCAACGGCGGCGCCCTGCAGAACTACTACCTGGACACCTACTACGCCCGCAAGCTGGGCATGAAGCCGACGACCGGCGGGTCCTCGAACCTCGTCGTGAAACCGGGCCAGGGCGATCTGCAGAGCATCATCGGGGCCACCAAGCGCGGCGTGTACGTGACGTCGTGGCTGGGCGGAAACTCCGACTCCACCAGCGGCGAGTTCTCGCTGGGGTTGCGGGGCCACCTGATCGAAAAGGGCAAGCTGACCGCACCCGTGGGGGAGATGAACGTCACCGGCAACATCGTCGAGCTCTTCTCGCGGCTGTCGGTGGTGGGCGCCGACCCGTGGATCTACGGCACGGTCCGTTCGCCGACCTTGGCGTTCGAGAACGTCTCGTTCAGTTGACGGCTTGCCCCACACCCGGACGATTCGGCTGCGGGGCGAGATCCCCCGCAGGCCGGGCGAGCCGGGAACGCGGTCGGCCTCGATGCCGGCACGGCGCGAGACCGAACGGAGTATCGAGCCACGCCGGCGGGGGTCGGACGGCCGCGCCGCGCGGGACGTTTTCGAGGCCCGGCTAGAAGCTCACGTGCAGGCTGCCGCCGGTGGGTGCGGGGAGCAGCCGCACCTGGGCCTTGGGCCGGGCCTCCCTGCGTAGGGCCGCGCGGCGTCCGAGGCCCGCACCGATCAGGATCCCACCCACCAGCAGCGAGCCCGCGCCGACGATGCCGGCGACCAGGGCGAACTGCTTGCGGTTCTTCTCGCGTCGCTGCAGCTCCTCCTTGCTGACCAGGAGCGGATCGCCCTCGGCGCGATCTCGGGCGACCTCGGCAGCGATGAGCGCGGGCAAGGCCAGGAGCACCACGGACACGGCACCCACGCCGACGAACACGTAACCGCCGATCGCCACGCCTTCGGCGGCCTTGATCCGACGCTGACGGTCGAGCTCGTCGGGCGTGAGCGGTTCGGGGGGTGGGGTCGCCACGGGGGCGGGCGGCTGGGCCGGCGCGGGCTGGGCTGCGGGCGTTGCCGGCTCGTCCCAACCGAGCGTGCGGTCGACGTCGGCCTTCAATCCCACGGCCTGGCTGCGAAGCTTGGGGTCGGCGCCCTCGGGCAAGGTGGCCAGGCACTGCTCTGCGGCCTTCTTGGCGGCGTGCAGATGCGCCGTATCGCCGTCGTCGTCGAAGGCTCGTCGCTCGGCCAGCCCGATCTCGAACCACATCTCCGCGCGCGCGGCCGGGGTGATGTCCGAAGGCGCCTCGTCCAGCGCGGCGCTCCAGGTGCGTGCCGCGGCCGCGTGATCACCCGCGTCGAACAGCCGGCGACCCTCGGCGCGCAACGTCTCGAACGAGCTTGGGGGCACCTCGGCGGACGGCGAGGCGGGCTGCTCGGGGCTCGCGTGGGGGCTTGCGCGTTCCTCGACGTGCCGGGCCGCCGCGGTCGAGGCGGGACAGGAGGCCAGCATGCCGGCGAGCAACGACGCGAGCGTTCGCGCCGGCGTACCGACTCGATTGCCGTTTCGCTCCGATCCGATCACCTGCCCATGATACGGACAACGACGAGGATGCTGAACGTCGACGACGATTTTCGACGTCGCTTCGTCGTCGTGGTGTGCGGTGGACCGCTCGGCAGCGGTTCGCGGCGGGCGGTATCGAGCACCTCGGGCTTCGTGCACTCGGCAGCGCCCCGCACGAGGGTCCGGTCTTCACCCGCCGCGACGACGAGCCCGACACGACGACGGTGGTCGAAGCATCGTCGGGCACGAACCTCGGGTGCCTTCGCTCGAGCGTGGGTGGATGTCGGGTCGCCGATGCGGTGCCAGGGTATCGCTGATTCGGCTTGGATTTCACAGGCTTGCCGCCGAAAGACGCAGGCGGGCGTCGGGCGCTGGACGCGTCGGCCTTCTGGACGCGACCTCGTTGGTACAAGATCGCGGAGTGACTCCGGAGCACGTCGCCCAGCTCGAAGCTCACGTCGCCGCGCTCCAGGACGAAAACCAAGCGCTCCGCCACGAGCTCGCGCTCGTGCAGCAGCGCGCCGAGCTGGCCGCACGCACACGGGCCACGCTCTTGCGCGGCGGAGGGCGTCTGCTCGTTCCGCTGCTCGATCGGCAGAAGGTCGTCCGGTCGTTCGCCAAGCTGGCCGAGACGGTCGGGGACTTCGCGGGACCGATGGACCGTTGGCCGTCGCGCGATCAGGTGCTGGTGGCCGCGCGCGAGTTCATGGAATCGTGCGTCCGCTTCGCGATCCGCCAGCGCATGCTCCTCGCCTTCTTTTCCCTGGTCGCCGCATCCATCCCCTTCATCCAGATCTGGCTGGTGGTGCAGCAAAACCAAATCATCGAGAACCAAAACGAGTTCGCGAAGATCCAGGTGTACGACGTCGTTTCGCGCTCGATGACCGAGGGCGATCGGAACGCGCGATTGATGACGGGCGCGTTGCTCTCCAATGCGGACCCGGCCTTCTTGCGCGGAGTGATCGAGGAGGCCTTCAACCCGGAGCTCGCGGGCACCTACCGTCCGGAGGGGGTCCAGGCGGCGACCCGACGTCTGGAGGACGCCGCGTTTCGGGGACACCTGGCGCGCGCCGTGGTGCGCGGGGTGGAGAACCGCGAGGCGACGCAGGACGCCGACGCGCTGTTCGAGCAGAACCAACCCATGTTTCGTCGCATCCTCGCCGACGCGGAGAGCCGGGTGGTGGCGATCTTGGTGCTCGGCGAGGGGGACGACCCGGTCGACGGCGCCCTGGCCGAACAGGTCGACAACTACCTCGTGCAGGTCGGGGCCGTGGCCCGCACCTACGGCCGGCTCGCCCGCACCGTCGGGGAGGAGGCGGCTTTCCATGCCGACCTGCGACCTCTGCTCGAGCGGGTGTCGCACGTCTCCATCACGGGGAATCGATTTCGAGAGGCCTACCGATCCGCGCTCGAGCGGCTGGTGTTAGAGGTCGCGCTGCAGACCGAGCTGGGGGAGCAGACGCTCGATTTCTCGGCGGCCGGCATCACGCCCGAGCAGGCCCTCCAGCAAGGGCTCGATCGGCTCCGTGGGGCGATGAAGGAAAGCGACGTACGATGGGACGCCTTGGCTGCTCAGGTGGACGCTCAGTGAGCGCGACCGAGGGGAGGACGCGCCGCGGGGTGCTGGCGCTCGCGAGCCTGGGGTGTCTGCTGCTCGCGTGCGATCGGCGAGTCGCGAGCACGCCGCCTGGGCCCGCCGCGCCGACCCGGCACCCCGCCGACGCGGCCATGGCCGCCGACGAGGCGCCGTTTCTTTCGGTTTCGGGACACGGGGCGTCGCGCGAGGAGGCCTATCGGGCGGCGCGAGACGCCCTGGCCCAGGCGTTGCTCGGCGACCCTGCGTGGTTGGAGATCGTACCGCTCGCCATCCATGAGCCCGACGTCGATGCGCAGTCGGAGACGACGCGCGAGGACGGGACGGTCGAGGTGACGCTCTCGCTGTCGCGCGCCAGGGCGTCGGCGCTGCTGGGGGAGCTGCGGATCACCACCCCGAAGGTCCAGGTCCCCGCGCCCTGGCACGACACGGTCTATGCGTTCGTGTTCGCCCACGCGGGCGCGCACGCCTGCGTGCGGCGCCGCGTGTTGTTCGGGGTCGAGTGCGAGGAGGGGGACACCCGCGAGTTCGATGCCGCGCTGCAGCAGCTCGCGCAAGGCGTCTCGCTGACGCCGCTGTACGCGGGCGGTGTCCCGCTCGATCCGCAAGGCAAGCCGCTTCGGCAGCCGGCGGTGTACGTGCACTGGCGGGGTGTACCGGCCAGCGGTGTCCCGTTGGAGGCCCGGCCTTCGAGCACCGTCGAGGCGTCCCGCCTGACTGCACGCACCGACATGCACGGTGTCGCGCGTTTCGACGTGTCGCTCGACCAGCCGCTGACGACTCCGGTACGCGTGACCCTCGGCACCCAGGCCATCCTCGGTCCACTGCACGCGTCGTGGCCCGAAGTCTCGGTCGCCATCGAGGGCAGGCCGGCGGACTTGCGGCGTTGGAGCGCCGTGGTGGTCGAGCGCGGCGCCGCGGCACCGAGCGCCTCGAGCCCGGTGGGCGAAGGGCTGTCCGAAGCCCTCGCGGGCGCGGG
>CAZYSW010000485.1:0-4792 GCA_964650105.1 uncultured Nannocystaceae bacterium | reverse complement strand
TGTTGACGACCACGCCTTGACGCAGCCCCTCCGACGGGCTCGTGCCGACACCCAGGATCTCGACCCCGTTCTCGGTGACCTCACCGATGATCGCAGCGACCTTGGTGGTCCCGATGTCGAGTCCGCAGATGACCTCTCCAACCTCCGCCATGCTCTACTCCGCGTCACTCGTAGCGCGGCAGGCGGGAACGCTTCCGGGCCCGCCGCTTGGAAGTCTCGTCGTGGTTCTCGTCTCGTGCCGCCGCCGCCGCGGACTTCTCCGCTCGGCGTCGCTCCGCTTCCTCCAGCACGGAGGGGGGCTCTTTGCCCGGAAAGAAGCTGGCCACCACGCGGTCGCGGCGTTCGGGTCCGAACGACGCGTCGAGGTGTGCGACGGCGAGCTTCTCGGTCTCTTCCCCCAGGGCCGCCCGCAGCGCGTCGAAGCGAGCCAAGGCCGCCACGGGATCGATCCGGCCCAGGCGAAGCTGGGTGCCCAGCTCGGCGGTGTACAGCGTGACGTTGCCCGTCTCGTCGACGTTGATCTCGGACAGGCGAGGACGCCGCTTGGCCCGATAGGCCTCGAGGACCTCCAGCGCTCGCGCGATGTCGGCCTTGGCCGCCGCCGGATTCTGCAGCAAGCGGGCTCGTGTGATCCCGGTGATGATCGGGAGATCACCCCGGTCCCCGCGCTCGAGCACCTTGAACGGGGTCCCGTCGGTGTCGAGCAGATGGAACTCACCGGCGGCCAACACCGCCGTCGGCTGGTGCTCGGTCACCTCGACCACCAGCGTATCGGGCAGCTCGCGGACCACCGACGCCCGCGCGACCCACGGATCGGCGGTGATGCGCTCGGCGATCTCGCGCAAATCCAGCGACAAGATGTTGGTTCCCGGAGGCAGCGCCATCAGCTCTCGCAGGCGCAGGTCGTCGACGTGCGCGGTCGGCTGATAGCGCAGGCCTCGAACCTCGAAGCGCGGAGAGCTGGTCGCGTACTCGTAGGCTTCCTGTACGCCCAGGAGCACCGCGTAGGCCAGACCCGCGGCCACGGCCACCCGCGCCGTCCAGCGAGCGACCCGTCGCCACCGGCCGCCGGCCCGTCCGATGCGGGCGCGTACCGAGCCCAACCGGCCGGTCTGCTCCACGCGCGTCTCCACCCCGACCTCCCGCTTTTGCGGTCCCGCCACGCGACGCCGGTTCGGACGCGTGCCGGCCTTGCGGCGTCTGGTCGATCGCTGTCGCTGCGGATGGGGGGCGAGCACGAGCCGGATCCTTGCCAACGTGAGCGGCTCTCCCGAAATACCGTTCATCCACCGTTTCACGCAAAAAACTCACAGTCCGCGCACCCGCGCGGGGGGTGACAACCCGGCGGGTCGGTCCGCCGACGGCTCGCGGCCATGCGCGCGCGGCAAACGGTGCGCGTGACCGATCGCGTCGGGGCTCACCCGCGCGCACGCGACCCGTCGCGTTTGCGGGCGCCGCTCGGGAACGCTCCGGCAAGAGATCCCCGGCCGCCTCGAAAAAGCGCTGTGACGCACGAAAACCGGCAATTCTCGGCGAATTCGTGCTTGTCAGGCGGTTCGTGGCGCCTACAATCGCGACGCTTCCTGCGAACGCACGAACAGGGCTCGACGCCCGCGAGGAGAGATACCCATGGCGAAGACGAAGAAAGCAGCGACGAAGAAGAAGGACCGCGAAATCGTGGTTGTTGGGTCCAAGATCAAGGACGTGGTGCGCGAGGCCGGCCTGCGGAGCGACGGCGAGCTGGTCGCGGCAGTCTCCGAGAAGGTGCACGACCTGCTCGAGGCGGCCATCGCACGCTGCCAGGCCAACAACCGGGGCACCGTTCGTCCTCACGACCTGTGATCGACGCCTCGGATTTCGGCAGACACGGAATTTCAGAAAGGAAGGCGGCCCCGAAGCCGAGGGGCCGCCTTCCTTTTCTCGGTCCGCCGAGCGCCGGATCTCAGCGAACGTAGCCGTTGCCTTCGTCCCGGCGGCGAAGGAACGCCGGGATTTCCGAGGGATCCGTGGTGCCGTCGGGCCGTGACCAGGCCGACTGCCCATGATGTGTCTGCGCGGCGGCACCACCGACCGCGGCGCGCATCATGGAGGTGGAGCTCGCTGCCGGCGCCTGCACGGCGCCCTTGAGCTGCGCGTTCGAGAACAGCCCCGGCTGCTGCCGGTAGGGGCCCTCGGCGCGCACGGGCATCGACGTCGCGCCGAGGATCTCGCGGCGACCGCCGTTGATCGTTCCGGCGGCCACCAGTTGCGACTGCCGGCGGCGTCCGTGGGTCTTGATCGCCTCCTCCAGGGCGTCCTCGGCGGGAGCGTGGTGGTCGAACCCGGTGGCGATCACGGTGATCCGAAGGAGATCGCCCATGTTCTCGTCGATGACGGCACCGAAGATGATGTTGCAGTCCTCGTGCGCCGCCTCCTGGATGAGCGAAGCCGCCTCCTCGACCTCGTGCAGCTTGAGATCGGGGCCCGCGGTGATGTTGATGAGGATGCCCTTGGCCCCCTGAATCGTGACGTCCTCGAGCAAGGGGCTGTTGATCGCCTGCTGTGCGGCGGCCACGGCGCGCCCCTCGTCGTTGGCGATGCCCATGCCCATCAAGGCCCGCCCCTGCCCCGACATGATGGTGCGGACATCGGCGAAGTCGACGTTGATGATGCCGGGGATGGTGATCAGATCCGAGACGCCCTGAGTGGCGTGCTGGAGCACCTCGTCGGCGAGCTTGAAGCTGTCGAGCAGGCTCGTCGAGACGCTGGTCACGTCGAGGAGCCGATCGTTGGGGATCGTGATGAGGGTGTCGACGGCCTTCTCCAGGTTCGCGATCCCCTCCTCGGCGATGCACATGCGACGACGGCCCTCGAAGCGGAAGGGCTTGGTCACGACGCCGACGCACAGCGCCCCGCACTCGCGCGCAACCTGAGCGACGATCGGGGCTGCACCGGTGCCGGTTCCGCCGCCCATGCCGGCCGTCACGAACACCATGTCGGCGCCCTGCAGCAGCGCGGTCAGCTCGGGAACGCTCTCCAGCGCGGCCTCGCGCCCCCGCTCGGGGTTCGCTCCGGCCCCGAGACCTCGGGTGATCGCCGACCCGAGCTGGAGGCGAACCGGGGCTCGACTCTTCTCCAGCGCCTGCACGTCGGTGTTCGCAGCCAGGAACTCAACACCCTCCACGTGGTGCTCGATCATGGTGTTGACCGCATTCCCGCCGGCCCCACCGACGCCGATCACCTTGATTTTCGCGTGGTCGGGAAAGGTATCCTCGAGCTCGAAGTGCGCCATGACTCGTCCGCTTCTTCTCCCTGTTCGGCGGGAGATCGGCCGTTTTCGGGGCCCCGCGGGCGGCGGGCCCACCATCGGCCCTTATCGGAGCCGATCGGTGGAGGCAAGAAAGTGACGAAATCGCCGGCGCAGGGGGTCGTGCTCGGTGCTTGGCCGCGCCGAGCCCCCGCGCCCTACCACTGAACATCCGTGATCGAATCCAGCCCGAGCTCGGCCGCCATGGCCGAGATCGCGGCCTCCGGCAGCGGGCGGCCCAGCCATAGCGTTTGGGCACGCGCACCCTGCCAAAGGAGCATCGGCAGCCCGTCCTGAACCCGCAGCCCCACGCGCTCGGCCGCGTCGAGGAGCCCCCCCGCAGGGCGGGGGTACACGAGATCGACCACGCCGGCCGCCGCGGGCAGCCGCGATGGATCGAGCGCGACGGGAAAGGCATCGGGGCCACCCCCCATCCCCACGCTGGTGGCGTCGACCAGGAGATCGATCCCGGCGAGCAGCCCGGGCACCGCATCCCACGGCGTCGGATCCACCCCGGGCCAGGCGGGCAGGCGCGTCGGCGTACGACTGACCCAGTGGATCGCCGGCGGGGACTCCAGGTGCCGAAGACCGTCGACCACCGCGCGGGCAGCCCCTCCCCCGCCCAGCACCATCGCACGGGTGGGCGGGCGCGGCCCGAACCGGCGAAGGGCATCGACGAAGCCTCCGGCGTCGGTGTTGTGCCCGACCATGCGCCCCCCCTCGAACCGCACGGTGTTGACGGCCCCGATGCGCTCGGCCTCGGGCGACAGCGCGTCCATGAAAGACAGCGCCGCCTCCTTGTGCGGAACCGTCAGGTTCAGGCCACCCATGCCCAGCGCCCGAGCACCCACCAGCGCCTCACGGAGCGCGCGTGGCTGGACGTCGAAGGCGAGGTAGCGATGCGGCAAACCCTGGGCCCGAAACCCGGCCTCCTGCATCGCTGGCGATCGGGAGTGGCCGATGGGGTGGCCGAGCACCCCGAAGCACGCCGCTCGCAGCGTGGGAGGCTCGGGTTCGCCGGACGCGGGCATCGATGGCTCGGCGCTCACGAGGGAGCATGGACCCCGCGTGCGGCGGCCTTGGCCGCCATCCGCAGGTTGAGGAGTTGCACGAAGAGCGAAAAGCCCATCGCGGAGTAGATGTACCCCTTCGACACGTGCCCGCCCGTCCCCTCGACCAACAGCATCACGCCGATGAGCACCAAGAAGGCCAGCGCCAGCACGCGTACCGAGGGGTGGTTCTCGATGAAGTCACCCAGGACCCCGGCGAAGATCAGCATCACGGTGACCGCGATGAGCATCGCCGCCACCATGATCGGGATGTGCTCCGCCATGCCGACCGCCGTGATGACGGAGTCCAGGGAGAACACGATGTCGAGCAGCATGATCTGCAAGATCATCGCGCCGTACGACACCGTGGCCTTGCCCGCGACGGGGTCGATGCCGCCGCCCTCGTCGGCATGGCCGTGCTCGCCCGGCTTCTCCACGTTCTGGTAGATCTCGGTCG
>CAZYSW010000484.1:0-4802 GCA_964650105.1 uncultured Nannocystaceae bacterium | reverse complement strand
CTCGGGAGGGCGGGGTGGGGGTGCTTCGCGTGTGTGGACGTTCGTCGCGGAGGGCGCGGGGCGGAGCGCGGGCGGCGGGAGGGGGCGGGGGGCCGGGTGAGCGGGTCGCGAGGTTGGGGGCGACATCGGTGTGTCGCGGCGTGGGCAAGCGAGATGGAGGCTACGTCGATGCCTCGCGGGTTCGCGAGGGGGGATCGCGGGGGCGGCTGGTGGGCGCGTCGGCTCGGGCTGGTGGGATCGTAGGGGCGGCTTGCCGACGCGGTAGCTCGGGTTGGGCTGCGGTGTGCGCTTCTTCCCGAGCTCGAGCGGGGTATTTCCGGGCTCGGCGACGAGGGGGCCCGTGCGCATCGTCGGCGGCCAGGGAGCAGTGTCGGGGCGAACCTGTTTGCACGGTGGCACGGACGGGGGTGGTTGGAGCTGCGGTCGCGGCGTCGGAGCGAATCGGCCGCGCCGCTCGAGGCGAGGATGCGCGCGTTCGGTTCGTCCGCCGGCGAGCGGGTCGCGTGGGCGATGACGTGTGAGGCGACGCGCCGTCGAGCGCGGCGTCGAAGTGCGTCGGCCGGGGTGATGCAGGATGATGGAGGTGATGACCGAGGATGTGCACGCGCCGTTGCGGGACGATGTGCGGCTGCTGGGCCAGCTCTTGGGGGAACAGCTCCAGGCGCAGGCAGGAGCGGACGTGTTCGAGACGGTCGAGCACATTCGGCGCGTGGCCAAGGATGCGCGGGCGGGGGGGCGGGCTTCGCCCGAGGCATGGCGCGAGCTGGACCGGGTGTTGACGCGGTTGCCCGTCGAGTGTGCGGCTCCGGTGGCGCGGGCGTTCGCGCAGTTTCTCGGGCTGGCGAACCTGGCAGAGCAGCACCATCGCGCCCGACGACGCCTGGCCTACCTGGAGAGCGGTGAGCCGCAGCGAGGCGCAATCGCGACGGTGCTGAGCGATCTGCTTGCGTCGGGGATCTCGCCCGAGGCGTTGAGGCAGGCGGCGCAGGATCTGCGGATCGAGCTGGTGTTGACGGCACACCCGACCGAGGTGCTGCGCCGCACCATGCTGATGAAGGAGCGGAAGATCGAGGCGCTGCTGGGGGAGCGCGATCGAAACAAGTCGCCGATCGTGCAGGCGCAAGTGCTGGAGGCGTTGCGACGAGAGATCGCGGCGATGTGGGCGACCGACGAGTTTAGGCCCCAGCGGCCCACGCCCGAGCACGAGGCGCGCAGCGGGTTCGCGGTGATCGAGCACGTGCTGTGGGATGCCGTCCCCGCGGCGGTGCGCGAGCTCGAGGCGGCGCTGCGCAAGACGACCGGCGAGGGGCTGCCGGTGGATGCGGCGCCAATCACCTTCGGATCGTGGATGGGTGGAGATCGGGACGGAAACCCGGCGGTGACGGCCGACGTCACGCGACGCGTGATCCTGTTGGGGCGCTGGATGGCGGCCCACCTGTACCTGCGGGAGATCCGGGAGCTCCGCGAAGAGCTGTCGATGAATGCGGCCAGCGCCGAGCTGCGGCGAGAGGTCGGCGACGTGTGGGAGCCGTATCGGACGCTGCTGCGCGACCTGGAAGGAAAGCTGGAGGCAACGCGGCGCTGGGCCGCCGACGCGCTGGCGCTCGGGGTGGAGGGGCTGCGCCCCCCTGCGGGGGTGCTGGTGGACGCCGAGGAGCTCGCGCGACCGCTTCGTCTGTGTCATGCGTCGCTGCACGCCTGCCGCCTGGGGATCGTCGCCGACGGACGGCTGCTGGACGTGCTGCGACGGCTGGGGGCGTTCGGGTTGGCGCTGGTGCGACTGGATCTGCGGCAGGAGGCGACGCGACACACCGAGGCGCTCGACGAGATCACGCGGGCGTTGGGCCTGGGAAGCTACGCCGCCTGGTCCGAGGAACGGCGGCAGGCGTTTCTCGCCGAGGAGCTGGAGAGCCGTCGACCGCTGGTACCGCGAGACTTCGTGCCCAGCGAATGGGTGCGAGAGATGCTGGACACGTTTGCCGTCGCTGCCGCGGCGCCGCCGTCCAGCTTGGGGGCGTACGTGATCTCGATGGCGAGGGCGCCCTCGGACGTGATGGCGGTCGAGCTGTTGCAGCGCGAGATGGGCAACCGCAGCCCGCAACGGGTGGTGCCGCTGTTCGAGACGGTGGAGGACCTGCACGCCGCGGGTGACGTGATGCGCTCGCTGCTGGCCGTGCCGGCCTATCGCGCGCGGATCGGGGATCGCCAGGAGGTGATGATCGGGTACTCGGACTCGGCCAAGCGGGCGGGTCGGCTGGCGGCGGCGTGGAGCCTGTATCAGGCGCAAGAGGAGGTCGTGGCGGTGTGTCGCGAGGCCAAGGTGGAGCTCACGCTGTTTCACGGGCGCGGGGGCAGCGTGGGGCGAGGCGGCGGCAACACGTACGAAGCGATCTTGTCGCAGCCGCCGGGCGCGGTGCCGGGGCGGCTGCGGGTGACCGAGCAGGGCGAGGTGATCCACGCCAAGTTCGGGTTCCCGGGCGTGGCGTTGCGATCGCTGGAGGTGTACCTGAGCGCGACGCTGGAGGCGACGCTGCGGCCACCGCCCGAACCGACTCCGGCGTGGCGGGCCCGCATGGACGCGATGGCCCGCACGTCGCGTCGCGTGTTCGAGGACGTGGTCGTCCGTGACGAACGATTCGTCCGCTACTTCCGGCAGGCGACGCCCGAGGCCGAGCTGTCGCGGTTGAACATCGCGAGTCGGCCCGCCCGGCGAGGCGGCGCGACCGAGGGGGTGGAGAGCCTGCGGGCGATCCCCTGGGTGTTCGCCTGGACGCAGACGCGTCACATGCTGCCGGCATGGCTCGGCGTCGGCGAGGCCCTTGCCGAGGCGATCGAACAGGGACACGAGCCCGAGCTGCGCGCGATGGTGGAGGGTTGGCCGTTCTTCGGAGCCACGCTGGCGATGATCGCGATGGTGCTGGCGAAGGCGTCGCCGGAGGTGGCGCGACGCTACGACGAGCGGCTGTTGGAGCCGGCGTTGCACGGGCTCGGACAGGATTTGCTGAGACGGCTGGATCGCACCCGGGAGATGGTCGAGCGGGTGCTGGGGCGGCCGCTCTTGGGGGACAATCCGGTGCTCGAGCGGTCGATCGCGGTGCGCAATCCGTACGTGGATCCGTTGAACCTGTTGCAGGTGGAGTATCTACGGCGTACTCGCGAGCGCGACGAGCCGGCGTTGGTGCGGGCGCTCCTGATCACGATCAACGGGATCGTGGCCGGCATGCGCAACACGGGCTGAGCGCCCCGACGCGAGCGAGACGACGGGAGGCCGGCGACGGTCGCGGACGGTGTCGTCGGCGAAGGACGTTCGTCGTGGGTCAGGCCGCGGCCATGTCCGTGTCGTCGGCGTCGTCGAGGTCGTCTTGGGGCGCACGCAGGCCGAGCTCCTGCACGGGATCGCCCTTCCACAGCCGACCGCGAACCATGTGCCCCCACATCTTCCAGTCGGAGACCAGCGACCAAAGGGGATACTTGAAGGTCGCCGGGCGGTTCTTCTCGAAGCCGAAGTGGCCGATCCACGCGCATGCGTAGGCGAACGCGACACCGCCGGGAAAGAGGATCGGGGCGGCGAGCGTGGGGAGGGCGAGCATGCCGGCGATGTGCCCGTACGAGGGACGCTTCGACTCGCCGGTACGCAGCGCGTGCAACAAGAGGGCGCCGAACCCCGCCATGGCGAGCGGGAATCCGATGGGGTTGGCGATCGCGCTGCCGGCCACGGATGCGAACCACCCGGTGGTGCCGACGAAGTGCAGCGCTCGCGACCGTGGGTCGGTGTGCTCCCGCAGGTAGTAGGGCCAAAACCGTTCGTAGCTCGCGATGCGCTGCGCCATCGGGGTGCTCTCTGCGGCGGCATGGTAGCGGATTGCCGACGGTCGGCCAGGGGCCGGGTTGCGAGCGCGCGAGGGCTGTCGAAAACGGCCGGTGCACCGATTCCCCGGGATGCACGCCGCCGCGGAGGCTGTCCACGATCGATCCCGGCCGGCCTTTCTTCGCCCGGTGGGCTGCGCGGCCGATGCCCGTCACCCCTGCCTGCGCCCTCTCTCGCGCCGAATTTGCGTGGGGCTGGCCCACCGGATCGGTCCGGCGGCCGGCTCCTGCACGCCCGATCGCGCCGCGAGCGTGCGCGCGCTGGCGAGGATCTTGATAAAAGAGGTGAAGTCTCGCAGTGGGTGTTCCGACACGGCCATGCGTCTTCGGATGCATGGCCGTGTCGCTTACGCGAAACGCTCCGAAGGCCCGCGACGAGAACGTGCCCCGGCCGCCGCTGCGCGCACGCGATCGCCGACGGCGCGCGGTGGACCGAAGATGCATGGCGGCGCTCGCAGGCGCGCATGCGGTACCGTTGGCGCACATCGTCCGGCCTGGCGGTCACGGCGGGCGGTGATAGCTTGGTGGCGTGTCGCGCCTTCACGAGGTGCATATCGCTGGCAACAGGCTGGAACGATTCGCTCCGCTGGTCGGTGACGAGCGCGTCCGCGAGGCGCTGGAGCGGGCCGAGGTGCTTCGCCGGCGCCTCGCGGGTCGGGCGATCTGGAACGTCAACTCCACGGCGGTGGGGGGAGGCGTGGCGGAGATGTTGCCGCCGCTTTTGGCCTACACGCGTCCGCTGGGGATCGACACCCGCTGGGTCGTGATGAGGGGGGATCGGGCGTTCTTTCGCGTCACCAAGCGGCTGCACCACGCGCTGCACGGGTCGCCCGGAGACGGCCGAGAGCTCGACGAGGTCGCACGGGCGATCTACGAGGAGTGTACGAGTGCCAACGGGATCGAGCTGTGCAACCTGGCGCGCGCTGGGGACATCG
>CAZYSW010000483.1:0-4805 GCA_964650105.1 uncultured Nannocystaceae bacterium | reverse complement strand
GGGTGTGGCTGAGCCAGCTCTCGGCGCCACCGGCGAGCTCGATCTTCAAGGACGGGGACCGCGTGGTGCTCGGCTCCCCGGGATTCGATGGGCAGCGAGGTTTGGTGACGATCCTCGAGCTCGCCGGCGCCTGGACGGGAAGCCCGTGCATGACATCGGACGACTGTATCGGAGGAGCTTGCGTCGACGGGCGCTGCTGCGAATCGCTCTGCTCGGGTGCGTGTGACGTGTGCAGTGTGGAGGCCGGAGGCGAGCGGGACGGGGTCTGCACCGACCTCGAAGGCATCTCGTGCTGCACCCGGGACTCGCACTGTGGCGAGGACACGCACTGCCTCTCCTTCGTCTGCCAGGACGACAACACGTGCCGTGAGGACGATCTGTGCTGCGCGACGGATGCGGACTGTGCGAGCGGGGGGTCCTGCCCGGCAACGTGTAACGAAGGTCGATGCACGGAGCCGTGCGAGGATCCGGGGTCGGGGAGCTCGACCTCCGCCACCGGCTCCGTCTCGTCCGAATCGGGCAGCGGCGCGCCGGAGATGGACGGCCCGGCAGTGATTCGGGCTGCGGTTGTGCGGCTGCAACTCGCGAGGAAAAAGCGGCCCCAATGCTGATGGCAGCCCTCGTTGCCTTGCTGGGAATTCGACGACGAACGTCCCCGCCCAGCGCCATCCCTGGTCGATCTCTTCGGTGAAACACCCGAAGGCGTCGGCCGGCACTTGCCCCGATGTACCCGCGTGCCGGACCCGCTCGTCCCCGTGAGTGCTGAGGATTCGGCACTTTCCGCGTCCTCGGCCGAAGCTGCGAAAAACGCGCGCTTTGGGAGAACGTTTTCCCAAAACCCCGCCTCGTCGGCGCTTGTTGTCACAACCGTGGGCGGCGGCGTCGGTCTCTACGGAACCGCCTCGGGCAAGAGGCGGCGCAGCTCATGCGACGCGCTCTCAGCTTCATGGTCCCCGTCTCGGTGCTCGGCCTCGCAGTGGGACTGGCGACCGCCGCTCCCACCGCTCGACGCAGCCCTCGTGTTCCCAAACCCGCCCCGGCGACCTGTCAAGAGGGGCCCCCCTCGGCCGACAAGTGCCTGCAGGAGGGCTACCTCGAGAGCCCCTGCGGCAAGAAGTACAAGGCGCAGTGTAAGGACCCGGTCGAGCAGGGGCTGAAGGCGCACTACGAGGCGAATCCCTCGCCGCTGGTCAAGATGCTCGAGCCCAACGGGACCGACATTCCCAAGAACCTGCGCGAGGGCAAGGTCGTCGACTACCCGGGACCGAGCAAGCGCAACCTGGTCGGCACGTTCCCCAAGGTCGGCACCGTATCCGGAAGGGGCACCAGTCGGGCGGCCAAGCCGTCACTGAAGAAACGATCCATGTCCACGGTGCCCCCCACGACGGGCATGGTCCGGCTGGGCACCACCCGCCGCAAGTACAATCTGTCCAAGAAGAAGGTCTCGCTCGGCACCAAGATCCAGACCTCGGACAACATCTTCTCCCGCACCGGTCTGACTCGCCCGCCCCATTCGGGCCTGGCCAGTCTGCCCACCGACGCCCACCGCAACCCCGCCTGGGAAGCCAACGGCGATCAGATCACCTCGTGCGAGGAGTATGCCTACGAGAAGGTGTACGACTGGGCCCGCTACACCGATGCCGTGGCCGCCTGCGCCGGCGACTACAACTGTCAGCTCGACATCGCGTTCTTGCCCGACACTCCGGGCATCGCCAGCCGCGTCCTGCGGGGCAAGGACGGCACGCCCACCAAGACCCAGATCAAGTACGACAAGGTCAAGAAGCTGCCCAAGAACGACTTCTTCGCCTACGGCTCGAAGTTCGTCTACGCCGCCGGACCCGAGGGACTGCCCAAGAGCGCCGACCTGGAGGCCCTGGCCAAGGCCGTCGACGACGGCGTCGAGCACTACCAGATCGGCTGCAGCGGGACCTGTCGAACCCTCGAATACAAGGACGAGTGGGACTTCCACCGCAAGATGCACGACGCCAATCGGACCGTGAGCGTGGCGGAGTTCGAGGAGTACGAGCGACGCAAGGCCCGGCTTCGCGAGCTGATCTCGATGCATCGAGCGGCGGTCGAGAAAGAACTCGCAGAAGGTCCGGGCGTAGGCAAGGCGGTTCAGCCGTGGGTCAGCCCCATCGACATGGTCACCGCCGATCCGTTCGAGCGCTACGACCTGATGCGCGGGTATGCCAAGCAGACCGCGCGAGACGCCCGCCGGGTCAAGGGCAGGATGTCGCCGGCTCAGTTGAATCAGATGCCGGGCGCCGGGATTCGCAACGCGCCAGTGCAGCAAAAGACGCGGGTGCAGGGCTACTACGATCCCGGGCCCCTGCCGGACTTCTCGGGCAGTGAGGCGCCGGTGAGCGTCCTGGCCGTCCCTCAGACCAAGAAGAGGCTGCCCTCATCCCGCCCGGGTACGCGAGGCGGTACCCCCACCGAGACCCAGCACATCGCATCGATGTGCGATCCCAAGAACTTTCCCCATGTGATGGAGATGATCGGGATGGGCCCCATCAGCTGCCAGATCGGTCAGTTTATGCGGCAGGAGTGGGAACGCAAGAAGCGAGGCCAGAAGAGCTGCCTCGACCTGGACAACGACGACTGCGACTGGTCGCCGATGATGTTCGAGGCTCGGTTCATCGAGGGGGTGCCCTACATCGCCGAGCAGGTCGAGTACGAGGAGTACTGCCTCGACTACACCAACGACAAGTTCAGCACCCCTCCGGGGAGCATCCCCGACGCCGACGCCCAGATCCTGGCGATGAAAGAAGCGATCGGAGAGGCGATGCGGGAGCTCGAGCCCTACCAGAAGACCCAGACCCAGAGCGGAATGGGCAAAGGCTTCGGCAAGGGCTGGACCGACGCCGATCACTTCGGTGACAAGGCCCTGTTCGCGGCCGGCTACGACTACGATCTCGGCTGGGACATCGAGCCGGTGCAGGTCCAGGGCAACGAGGTGTGCCAGCTCGGCGGTGGAGCCCGCGGAGGGTTCGGCGTCGACGGGTGGTTCATCAACCACCGGGTCGAGGTCGTCGATGCGCTTGCCAAGGCCGAGTACAACCGGGCAGGCGACAAGAAGGGCCTCGTCCACGCTCACCTGAACCTGTTCGGCGGCACCATGAAGGTGATCGACCCCGAGATCGACGAGCACTTCAATGGCGCCTGGGAAAAACCGCTGGGCCACGGCTCCATTCAGGTCCCGCCCGGGTTCAAGCCTTCGATCAACATGATGGCCGGCCCGGTGCCGGTGACCATGGCGGTGTGGGGCGAGTTCTTCTACGGCGCCAAGCTAGGCCTCGAGCCAATCACCGAGGCCAGCTGCGACATGAGCAAGATGAAGTTCGGCTCGAAGGTGATCTTCACCCCCGAGGTCGGGCTCAATGCCAAGGCCCAGGTCGGGGTCGGGATCTCGGGGTTGCTCAGCGCCGGAATCCGGGGCATGGTCAACCTGCTGACGGTCGGGGTGCCGGTCGAGGTCACCCTCTCGACCAAGATGGCCCAGATCAAGAACCAGCTGCACAACTCGCTGGGGTTCGACCTCGACGTCAAGCTGGCGCTGTCGACCCTGTCGGGCTACTTGGCGCTGTACGTCGAGTTCTTGATGTTCGAGGAAGAGTTCGTGTTGTTTCGGTGGAACGGGCTGGGACCCGAAGAGATCAGCCTGCTGGGCAAGCCCCTGCAGACGGAGCTGCCCCTGTTCGTGATGGCGAAGTGATGGAGGCGATCATGCGACGCATCAACCTCTGCACCGTCCTCTCCCTGGCCCTGGCTGGCTGCACCGTCGGCTGTGGCGAGCCCTCCTCTTCCTCGAGCGTCCAGGCTCACGACACGACCGTGGTGAAGCGAACCCTGCGACCCGGTGACGTTCACCACTACGACTTCAACTGGACCGTGAGCAGCACCACCGAGCGCGGCATGCTGGGCCAAGCGCCGGTGCAGGCCGGAGTCGAGCTCGCCGGCGAGCTGCAGCTGAGAGTGCTGGCCCAGGCCGACGACGGCACGACCCTGGGGGTGAAGTTCGCTCGCCTGTCCAGCCGCAAGATCGAGCTGTTCGGGCAAGACATCTTGCCCGATGCGACCGCGCTCGAGGATCACGAGGCGGTCATCTTCGTGCCCGCCGACGGCGACGCGCGGCGGGTGTTGTTCGATCCCCGGTCGCCGTCGGTGTTTCGCCACCTGATGAGCGGGCTGCTCGGACACTTCGACTTGCGCCTGCCCTCTGGCGACGGTCGATGGACCGCGGTGGCTCCGACCGGCAACGGCCTGGCCCGAGTCGAGTACGCCGCGGGAGAAGACGAGCACACCTACACGCGCCGGATCGAACGCTACCTACGGGTCGACGCCGTGCAGGGCCTCGAGCACGAGCCGGGATGGCACAGCGACGGACAAGGCAGCATCGTCCTCGGCGAAGACGGAATGCCGACCGCGCTCGAGGCCGACGAGGTCCTGGTGCTCAGCCGCCGAGAGGAACCGCTGGGCTACGACGGCCGCACCCATGTCCGTCTGACCCGCACGAGCATCGAGCCCGGTCCGGTGGGAGCGCTGCCCGAGCTGTCGGACTGGATCGAGCACGATCTGCACGCACCCATGGACGATGCGGAGGCGCAGCGCGAGATCGCTCGCCGCTTCGCCGAGGGCCTGACGCCCACCGACCTGATCATCGGCGTGCAGAGCTTCGGACGCGGGCTCCCACCGTCACCGGGATTCGTCGTCCGCGCCCGTGGTCTCCTGCGCGGGTGGCCCGAGGTCACCGCCGAGCTCGGTCCCCTCTTCGAGGCGGCCACCGATCGTCGGACCCGGGC
>CAZYSW010000482.1:0-4808 GCA_964650105.1 uncultured Nannocystaceae bacterium | reverse complement strand
ATGGTGGGCGCGGTGTCGTCGGCGGGGACCGCGTTCGCGGTGATGGAGTCCGCCTCGACGCCGTTCGAGTCGTCGGCCACCGTGGGGTCCATCTTTGCGAAGAGGAACTGGAGGTTGCCGTTGTAACCCTCGTCCATGTCGAAGGCGTCGTCGCCGTTGTTGTAACAGACGAGGTGGCTGCCATCCACGGTGCCTCCGAACCACTCGAAGCAGTCGTCGAGCGTGTAGCGCACCATGATGTGATCGATCGTGGTCCCCTTGCCGACCCCGGCCATGGTCAGCCCATTGATCTCGTTGCCGTCCGAGATCTCGACACCGCCGTATTCGATGCGCACGTACTGCATCGTCCCGCTGTCGTCGTTGGGGTCGTTGCCCCCATAGATCTCGTCGGTCGTGAAGCCCTCGACGGCCGCGGTCTTGGTCCCCGTCGCGCCGTCGGCGTCGACGACGATCGGAGCCTTGCCGAGGAGGACGACGCCACCCCACTGGCCGGGCTGCTTCACTGGCGAGGCGGTCGTGAACACGATGGGCTCATCCGCCGTCCCCACGGCTTGGATCTTGCCGCCCTGGCTGATGACCAGGGTCCCCTTGGTGTTGGGGTCGCCGTAGATGGTGGTGCCCGCCTCGATGGTGAGCGTGGCGCCGCTCTGCACGCGCACCGTGCCCGTCAAGAGCCAGTTCTTGTCGGCGGTCAGCGTCACGTTCGTGGCGATGTCGCCCTTGAGCTCCTCGAACTCACTGGGCGTCCCCCCGCCGTGTTGCCCCCACCCTGGTTGTTCGCGCCCGCGCCTCCCGTCGGGCTCGCCGGGTCGTCGTCACCACAGGCGACGAGCGAGGCGGGCAGGGCCAGCATCGGGGAAGCGATCGCAAGAACGGAAAAGGTACGCATGTCTCTCGGTCCTCCGTGCGCCCACCCCGTGGGTGGGCATTGGTTGCGCGGGAAGGTGAACCGTCCCGGTGACCTGCCCATGCCGCGTCGGAAACGTTTCTGCGGCGATCGGTGACGATTCGCGATGGGGCTCGGTCAATACGTGTAGCTCGCGCCGATGCTCGCCTCGATTCCCGTGCGGTACTGACGGTGGAGGTTCTCCTCGAGATCCTCCTCGCCGTAGGTCGCCCGAAGGTCGTCGTTCACCAGGTTCTTGCCGCTGGCGGTGATGCGCAGCCCCTCGGCGACCCGCTGCGCCAGCGTCAGATCGAGCTGGTGGCGCGGCTGTTCGTATACGTCGGGGAGGTTTCGCGCCCCCACCTGGATGATGCGCGGGCCGATGATGTTGTAGAGGAGGCGCGCCTGGAAGCCGATGTCGTCGTTGTCGTAGTCGACCGAGGCGTTGACGATCCAGGGCGCCTGATTGACCAGCGGTCGCTCCTTGCTGGTGAGAAAGTCGACATCACCGAGGTCGGCGCGGGAGAACGCGAAGGTCACGTTGGCGATGAGCGCGAGGTCCTCGAGGTCCTCCGCGATGAAGCCGAGCTGCTTCCGCGCCTCGACCTCGCCGCCGATCAGGTTGGCCCCCGGAGTGTTCTGGTACGTGATGATGCCCTGCGAGCCCGATGCCACGATGATCTGTTCGATCGGGTTCTCGAATCGTTTCACGAAGACGCTCGCCGCGAGCACCTCCCGCAAGGTGGGGAACCACTCCCAGCGCAGATCACCGTTCCAGATGTGGGTGAAGATGAGCTCGGGGTTGCCCTGCTCCTGGAACCCGCCGAAGTAGTCGGTGTAGGCGAAGGGGGCGATCTCGCGGAGCTGCGGTCGGGCCACGGTGCGCGAAGCGGCGAGGCGGAGGTTCATGTTGTCGACGACCTCCCAGATGAGCGACGCGCCGGGCAGGATGTCCTGCCCGGTCACCCGGGCGTCCTTGAAGAAGTCGGGGTCGTCGGGCGCGAACTGATTGAAGACGTGGATCCGCTGCACCGCCATTTCGAGGCGCGGCCCCGCCACGAGGCGGAGGTTCTTCGCGAGGTGGAGGTCGGCCATCGCGTAGACGGCCCAGACGTCGACGCTCGCGTCATAGGCGTCGGTCTCGAGCGTGTTCTCCTCGATGGTGAACACGGGCCCGATGTTCGCGTCGTCGAAGATTCGGTCGGGGCAGGTGGGGTCCCAAGAGCTCGCCTCGCACACCGGCGCGGGGACGCCGAAGTTGGGTCGGAAGCGGAATCGGCGTGCGTAGAAGTCGCGGCTCCGCGTGTCGTAACGGGCACCGATCTTGACCTTCTGGCCCTCGTCGCCCGGGACGATCGGCTGCGTCCAGTCGAGCCCGGCCCCGTAGACCATCTCTTCGAGCTCGCTGAAGAAGTGCCAGCCGCTCTGCGAGTCGTCCTCGAAGCCGTAGCCGAAGGCCTCGCCGAACTGAAACACCGTGGCCCGGGTGTCCGGCTGGTCGCGATACGCGCGAGAGACCGACGCGTTGTAGTCGAGGCGGGCGCCGTGGAGCGCGGGGAAGTCGTGTTCGCCGCGGAGCTGCCCGAAGACCAGGTTTCGGCTGCGAAAGGCGAGGCGCGTCTCGTGAACCGGGGCGATGCGCTCCGCGTGCTGGCCCTCCACCTCGAAGGCCTCGTTGTCGGAGGAGATGCTGTAGAGCCCGGTCAGGTGGATGCGGTGGTCTTTGGCCGGCTGATAGGTGAGACCGCCGAGCACGCTCCAGCGCACTTCGTCGATGCCGCGTTCGAGCGTGAGATCGTTCCGGAGCAGGAGGTCGCCATTTGGATCGGCGAAGAAGGTGCGGAGACGCTCGTTCGGGCGCCGCTCGAAGCTCCGGCCATAGCTCGCGGCGAGCTGCACGCCGAGCTTCTGGTCGTCGCCGAAGTCGAAGGTGTTGCCGGCGGTCAGGCTGAAGCGGTGGTCGACGGGGGCCATCGTGCGGCGGGTGGACATCGGCGAGTTGATCGCCTGGCCCACGCGGTCGGCCTCGCCCTGGTCGATGAAGCTCCCATCCGGGCGTCGGTTGCCGAGCTTCACCTGGTAGCCGGGCACCTCGCTCGGGAGCGCGCGGCTCCCGTCGTCGACGCCGAGCCAGTCGAGATCTCCACCGGGATACTGGAGGTACTCCCGAAATGTGGATTGGCTGTTGAACCCCACCGAGCCGCTCACCGAGAAGGTGAAGCGATCCGGGAGCCGCCGCGTCCCGATGCGGACCGAGCCGCCTGCGAAGTTGCCCATCATGTCCGGGGTGTAGGTCTTCACCACCGTCAACGAGTCGAGGACGTTGGTCGGGAAGAGATCGAGCGGAACCGTCTGCTGCTCGGGCTCCGGGCTCGGCAGCGGCGACCCGTCGAGGAGGGCGTTGGTGTAGCGTTCGCCGATCCCGCGGACGTACACGTACTTCCCGTTGACGATGAGCACGCCGACCACCCGCCGCACGGCCGCGGCCGCGTCGCGATCGGGCGTGCGGGCGATGTCGCCGCGCGCGATGCCGTCCCCGACGACGGCGGACCGCTTCCGCGTCAGGAGCTGCCCCTCGACGCTCGACGTGTCCGCCTCCACCTCGATCTCGACCGTCTCGACGAGGTTCGGCTTCCCGTCCGCGAAGGCCGGCGCGACCTCGACCGACGCGTCGCGCTCCACCACGACCCCCTGGAGCTGCACGGCGTCGTAGCCCGGGCTGAAGAACCGGATGTCGTAGGTTCCCGGGGGCAGGTCGAGGCGAAAGCGACCCTCGAGGTCGGTGAGCGTTCGGATGGAGGTGCCCTGGACGGTCACCTGCGCATCGATGACGGGGAGGCCATCCCCGCTCGTGAGCTTCCCCACCACCGCTCCCCGGCCCGCGGGCGGAGGGGCCTCGGTGTCGACGACGGGGGCCTCACCGGCTTCGGCATCGTCGGTGTCGTCGCCGAAGAACTCGTCCTCGGTCATTCCCACGTCGTCGGCTGCCGCCGGCTTGCGCGGCCGGGCCGGGGGCGCTTCGTCGCGCGAGGGCTCGGGCTGCGCGGCCGATGGGGTGGCGAAACCGGTGGCGAGAGTGAGCGTCAGCGCGCTGATGAGGGGGCGTCGCGTCGTCATGGCAAGGGCGCAAGGGTCCGTCCGTCGGCGCCACGGGCGCGGGCGTCGGAAGAAGGGGGAGCGCGGCGCGCTCCGTATTGGAGGGCGTCTCTACTGGTCGGCGACCGGATCGGTGACGATGGCGATCGACCGCGCTCCGGCCGCGCGCGCGAGGTCCATCACCTCGATGGCCGTGCCGTAGGGCGTGCCGTCCTTGGCGTCGAAGAACAGAATCTGCCGCGTCTGCGCGGCCAGCATTCGCGGCAGCCGCGCGGGGAGCTCGTGGCGCGGGATCGACTGCTTGTTGATGAAGATGTTCCCCTTCGCGTCGACGGTCATGACGAGCGGCGGCGGGGCGTCCTTGGGCGGCGGCGGGGCCTCGGCTTCCGGCTTCTTCGGGATGTTGAGCCAGAACGTCTTGGTCATGAGGGGTGTCACCACCATGAAGATGATGAGGACCACGAGGGCGACGTCGACGAGGGGCGTTACGTTGACGACGGGGGTCGGTCCCTTCCCGCCGCCCGATCCGAGGGCCATGGCCATGGTGATTGATTCCTCCTCAGGCGCCGGGCTTCTTCTGCTGGAGAACCTTGAGCTTCACGCCGCGAAAGCCAACCTCTTGCACCAGCTTGAAGGTGCTCCGCATCGTCTCGTAGGGGAGCGTCTCGTCGGCGTTGAGCATGACCTTTCGCTCCGGGTCGGCGGCATAGAGAGCGGCGAGGCGCGCCTCGAGCGCGTCCTTGGCGACCGGTTCCTTCTCCAGGAGGACCCGGCCATTGGCCGCCATCGTGAGGTCGATGAGGTTCTGCTCCTTCTTCTCGTCGAC
>CAZYSW010000481.1:0-4817 GCA_964650105.1 uncultured Nannocystaceae bacterium | reverse complement strand
GAGGTCGACTATCCGGTGCGCCTGGTGCCCGCCATGAGCGGCCTGGCCTGGTCGCTGGAGGACGGCATCGAGCGCCTGCGGGCCTGTCGCGAACAGGGCAACGACAAGCTGCACTTCGGCTTGGTGAAGCTGATGACCGACGGCTCCATCCAGGGCTATACCGCTCGCCTGAAGTGGCCCCACTACCACGACGGGCACCCGAACGGCATCTGGAACGCGCGAGATCCTCGTGCGCCCGGGCCTCGTCGATGCCGGTACTTGACGATGAAGTACAGCGCGACGGCGGCAACGCCGAACGAGCCGATCATCGTGGTGATGATGACGAAGTAATGGAGCCGATCCAGCTCCGCGGCGATCGTCGAGCGCTGGCCGGGCAGGAACAGCAGCTCCCGCATGAACTCGTTCATGGCTGGTCCTCCTGTCGTTGCGGTGGCGAGCGACGCTGGCGGCGGCGAATGAAGACGTACGTCAGCCCCAGCATCGAGAGCACCAGCACGGCGCCGATGCGCAAGAAGCCGGCGATCCAGGGGCCATAACGACGACGGGCAGGGTCGTAGCGAAAGCAGGTGAGGAGTGCCTGCTCGACCAGTGTTCCCACGCTCCCCGATCCCGCCTCGACCAGCGCCATGCGAAAATCCAGGGCTCGGTCGTCGAACCCCTGGAGCACCCTGGAGATCCTCCCATCGGGCGTGAGCACGAAGACGCTGCTCGGATGCGAGAACTGGTCGGTTCGAGGGTCGTAGACGTAGTGGAAACCCAGGCTGTCGGTCAGCGCGCGCACCTGGTCCTCGTCGCCGGTGAGGAACGGCCACGCCTCCTCGCCGGCGTGCTTGCCCAGGATCTCCAGGACGGAGGCCCGAGCACCGGCTGCCCGCTCGGGATCGTCTCGAGGATCGAAGCTGACCGTCACGACGTGGTAGTCGTCACCGGCGATCCAGTCCAGCGACGCGAGGCTCGTGGCGACCCCCCGCAGGGTGAGACCGCAGAGCATGGGGCACCGGTAGTAGGCCAGCACCACGATCGCCGGCTTGTCGCCCCGTACGAGCTCGTCGAGCTTCACGTGGCGGCCGCGATGATCTCGAAGGTCGACGTCGAGTCGGACGGGCGTGCCGAGCTTCACGTCGAGGAGCGCCTCCGCCATCGATGGGGGGCTTTCGTTGCGGGGGCGGGCCGCATCGGCCCCCGGCGACGCGAGCATCACCATGCCCCACACCAGGGCTCCCCCGAGCCGTAGGCGTCTCAACGCCGTCCCCCTCTCGTCACACCCGTCGATCCGCCCTGTCGGTCGCGGCTGTGCGCGTCGAGCTCGGCGGCGGTCGGCAGTGGCGTGAATCCGGACTGCTCCGCCCGCAGTTGCTCGGCGGCCAGGGAGATGGCCCGATCGATCGGAATCCGCACCAGACCGCGCGAGCGATCGATCCAGCCGTAGCGCTCCAGCTCGGCGTGCTCCATCCGTCGATGGGCCAGGCCGCGTGCCTGGAGGTCGAACATTCGTTGCTCGATGCCGTCGGGCCCCACGACCGTATCGGCGGGCACGAGCGGGACGGGGCTGCGGATCGTCCCCGCCTGCGACAGGACCTCCAACGCCGCCCAGGTGGCGAACAGCGTGGCGACGATCGTCACGCCGACGCCCACGAAGAAGACGCGCCAGACGCTCTTGGTTTCGAGGTCTCGCTCTTGCTCGGGGTGTGCAACGGAATCATGCACTGTGGTACTCCAGCGCTCGGTGAAGCGTCGGGTCGCCCCAGGGAAGGACGGGGTGTCCACGAAGAACCCACGTCACGAAGGCCAGCGTGCTTCCGACGACGAACAGCAGTGCTCCCGCGTCCGCAGCGTGCAAGAACGCCGCCTCCGCATGCGAGGGCGTCACCATCCAGTGCACGTGCAGGTAGTGCGCGACGAGCATCCAGGCCGAGACCCAGCTCAGCAGCCGCCCGCTGCGCTTGAGGCGGTAGGACAGGAGCACCAAGAAGGGGAGGAGGAAGTGGGCGAACACCAGCAATCCCGCTAGCCACCCCCAAGGACCACGAATGCGATCGAGATACCAGGTGACCTCCTCGGGCTTGTTCGCGATCCAGATGAGGAAGATCTGGAAAAAGGTCGCGTAGGCCCAGAACACCACGAACGTGAGCTGTACCCGCCCCAGGGCGTAGTAGTGCGAGGCGTTGATCAACCCCCGCAGCCATCCGCGCATCTCCAGCCGCCGAACGAGCAGCGTCAGCACGGCCATGGCACCGTACATCGCACTCGCGAAGACGTAGATGCCGAACATGCTGGAGAACCAGGTGGGATCCAGCGACATCAGCCAGTCGAACGCCGCGAAGGTCAGGGTGAGCCCCACCAGCGGAAGCGCTCCGGCCGACAGCGCCCGCATCCGCGGCCGCAAGTCGGGACGCGGGGACTGGTCCTGGCGGCGCGACCACCAGTACAGGAGGCCTCCGGGGACGATCCAGCTCAAGAAGTAGAAGGCCGAACGGCCGAGGAAGAACCCCTCGCCCAGCCAGGGGCGCTTCTTCTCGATGAGCTCGGCGGCGTGGTGGGACACGCCGTGCGCGGCCGGATCGGTCCACTCGTACAGGTGCCCGAGCCCCAAGGCGACGGGGATGAACAAGACGGCGAGCAGCAGAAGCCCGGTCGTCATCGCCTCCACCAGCCTGCGCACCACCAGCGGCCAGGTCGCGTTCATGGCATGGACGATCATCAAGAACGCCAGTGCCCCGAGGGCGACCGTCGACGTGGCGGTGAAGGCGACGAGATATGCGAGCAGCGTGCGGGTGGGATCGAAGATCCACCCGACGATCAGGATGACGAGCCCCACCAGCATGGCCGCGAGGCCGAGCACCATCGGTCGCGAGCCTCCGCTGAAGACGGGAATCGTGGGACGAGGGGTCGTCGCGTTCATGGCAGCTCCTCGCGGGCTTCCTCGCGCAGCGGGGGTGGCAGATCGGCGAGCGCGGTCGCTTGAGAGAGTTGGAGCGCCCGCAGGTAGGCGACGACCGCCCACCGGTCGGCCAGATCGAGCTCCTCGGCGTACGCGGGCATCAATCCCCAGCCGTAGGTGATCATCCGATACAGGTGGCCGGGCGGATACTCGACCACCTCTGTGGTGTGGAGGCTGGGAGGCTGGACGAGTCGCATGTTCTCCGCCACGGGCGGATTCCCGTAGCCGAGCACCCCGTGGCACGCGGCACAGAAGATCTCGAAACGCTCGCGGCCGCGGGCCAGGAAGGTCTCGTCGACGGCGACCGGGATCACGTCCACGTGTTGCCCGTCGACCATGCCTTCGGTGAGCGCCGGGTTTCCCACCAAACGATGGCGAGGCACGGTTCCGGGCGGCGGCGTCTGCAGCGTCCGGCCCTGCGGGAGCCACGTGCAGACCTCGTAGGCCTCGCACTTCTGCTGAGCGATCATGCGTTCCAGGTCGATGTTCGCGACCAACCGGTCGCAGCCGCAGCCGAACGTTCCGAGCAGAACGACCACCGCGAGGAGGCGTCTCATCGGTCACCTCCGATGGCCCCGAGCTCGACCACACGGAGGGGCTGCAGGCTCTCGAGCAGTTCCGTCGTGGTCGTCCGGTCGAACCGAGGATCTCGCGCGGAGACGAACACCCAGAATCGGTCCAGGGACGCGCGCTCGAACCCCTCGATCTCGAACTCGGGCCGCCACAGGGCGGGAAGGCCCGAGAAGGCCAGAGTCACCACGAAGGTCGCCAGGCCACAGAACAAGACCCCCGTCTCGAACATCACGGGGACGAAGGCCAGCGGTGAGTGGGCGGAACGTCCACCGACGTCGAGCGGGTAGTTGATGGCGTTGAGGTACCACTGCACCCCGTATCCGGTCAGCACGCCCAAGAGGGCGAACACCCCGCCCACCACGCTCACCTCCGAGGCGCGGGGCCGGATGCGTTCCAGCACGCGGTCGTCGGGGTAGGGCATGTAGGCATCGAGCCGCTCGTACCCCTCCTCGAAGAGACGCTGAACGGCCTGACGCATCCCGGCGATCGTCTCGAACTCGGCCATGAGTCCGTCAGCCATGGATCTCCTCGTCGCGCAGCTCCTGCGCCAGCTCCTTGGTTTCGGCCACGGGGACGAAGGGCACGAACCTGATGAACAGGAGGAACAAGAACATGAAGAAGAACATCGTGCCGAAGAGGATTCCCCAGTCGACCATGGTGGGAATGAACACGTCCCACGACGAGGGAAGGAAATCCTGCTGCAGCGAGAGGACGATGAGGAAGAACCGTTCGGACCACATCCCCACGTTCACCAGCACGGAGATCGGCCACAGGATCCACGGATTGAGCCTGCACCTCCTGGACCACAAGAGCTGGATCACGACGCAGTTGCAGAAGAACGTCAGCCACCATACCCACGAGCCAGGCCCCGTCGTTCGGGCCACCAGGGCCGTGTGACGCTCGACCTCGTCACCGCTGTACCAGGCGATGAAGTACTCGATCGCGTACGAATAGGTGACGATGAGTCCGGTGACGAGGGTGAGCTTCGCCAGGGCGTCGATGTGACGCTCGGTGATGACGTTCTGCATCCCGAACACGCGCCGCGCCGGGATGATCAGCATGATGACCATCGCGAAGCCGGAGAAGATCGCCCCGGCCACGAAGTAGGGGGGGAAGATGGTGGAGTGCCATCCCGGCAGCATCGTGATGGCGAAGTCGCTGCTCACGATGCTGTGCACCGAGATCACCAGAGGGGTTGACAGCCCCGCCAACAGTCCGTAGCCCACCCGATAGCGACGCCAGTCGTGCGCCGAGCCGCGCCACCCGAGGGCGAAAACCCCGTAGATCCGTCGCAGTCGCCGGC
>CAZYSW010000480.1:0-4833 GCA_964650105.1 uncultured Nannocystaceae bacterium | reverse complement strand
CAGGATCCACAGGGCGCCGACCCCTGCATCGACGAGCGGCAGGACCCGACCGAAGTCCATCGCATAGGCCAAAGACAGGCCGCCGTTGCCGGTGTCTATCGCACCGCCGGCGGCGGTCAGCATCGGATCTTCGTTGTCCTTCTGAGGGACGGAGAACTCGTCGTCGACGGGATGCGCCGTGTAGGCGCCGACGAAGCGCAGCGACAGCGGACGGTAGAGATTCACGTCGAGCTCGAGGCCCGCTCCGCCGCCGCTGAGGGTTCGGCCGCGTCGGCCGACGAAGGGGAGCTTGATCGCGGCGTAGATCGGCGTCGCCGTGAGCTGCAGCCGTCGGCGTGGTGTGTCGTCGGTGGCGAAGTCGAGATCGCGGCGCAGCGTGTCGGGTTGCGGTTGCCCGCCGGGTGCAGGCATGCGGGGGAGGTCGTCGGGGTCGCGAGGTCGGTGGGTCTCCGCAGGAGGCCGGGCCGCCGCCGGCTCCGACGGGGCGATCCCCAGCAGCACCGCGCAGGACGCCGCGAGCCACGCACGCCCGCCGAGCCGCGGTGCGGTGCGGGGGCCCAGGCCGTCCGATCCCGCCATGCCTTCCGTTATAAACCCGCCGCTCGGCGGCGGGGAAACCGTGCGGGCGCGCCCGGCTGGGGGTCTCGCGGGCCAGGCGTCGAGCTTGCACGGCCTGCGGCCGTGTTCGCTGCGAGCCGGACGCCGGGCGGCCTCGTTGCGTCGAAGGCCGGGGTTGGGTAGGACTACCGCGGCTTGAGCCAGGTCCACGTGAGCGACGACAAAGACAAGAGCGCTGCTTCGTCGGCGGATGGCGGCGAACCGGGCGCTGCGAAGGGGAGTGCGTCTCCGGCCAAGCCCGACGCCAAGGAGCGCATGGATCTGCCCAAGTGGAATCGGGCCCGGGTCAAGCGCAAGCAGCCCGGGGCCGAGGCCGAGGACGCGTTCCAGGGGGCGGTTCGACGCGCGGGCCGGACCACCGTACAGCGCGCTCCGCTGGTGCTGGCCGGCATCGCGGTCGTGGCGGCGGCCATCGCCGGGGGCGTGTGGCTGCGACGGAGCATGCGCGAGGACCAGGCCGAGGCCACGCGCCGGCTCGCGGACGCGGTCGCCTACCAGGCGCGTGGCGAGGTGGTCCCGACCGAGATCCTGGCCGAGGTCGAGCAGAAGAAGCGTCGGTTGCCGTTTCCGGCGGCTCCCGACGAGGCGACGCTCGAGAGCAAGGTCGAACAGGAGCTGGCCGCGCTCGCCGAGGCCGCGCCCGACAGCGAGGCCAATCTCCTCGCCGACCTCGTTCGGGCCGCGGACCTGATGAAGGCCCAGAAGTTCGCCGAGGCGGTGCCGGTGTACCGACGCTTCTTGGACCGGGCGCCGGCCGACCACGCGCTGCGGGTTTTGGCGCGAGAAGGGCTGGTGTTCGCGCTCGAGGCCCAGGGTGACCTCGACGGTGCGGTCGCCGAAGCCGACGCGCTCGCCGGCAAGCCCGGCGACTTCTATCGGGACCAGGCGCTGTTCCACAAGGGGCGGCTGCTCGAGCGGCAGGATCGCAAGGACGAGGCGCTCGAGGTCTACAAGCAGTACATCGAGGAGTACCCGCTGGAGAAGACCTCCATCGCGCGCGACCAGGTGCGCGAGCGCGTGCAGGCCCTGGATCCGACCCTCGTTCTTCCCGCGCCCGACCCGGTCGTCGACATCCAATGAGGTCCCGTCGTCTCGAGGTGTTGCGTCGTGTCGCGCTCGGGGCATCACTGGCCGGCCTCACGGGCGGCGCGCTGACCGGCTGTCAGCCCGGCGAGAAGATCATCCTGGTCCACGCCCCGGACGGCCCTGGCGCGCGCCGGGTGTTCTCGGTCGCGTTTTCGCAGCGCATCACCGTCCCGGACAACTTCGTGTTGCGACCCGACGAGTTCGCGGCCGTGACGGTCGACCACGGGCGCGGGCTCATCTACGCGGGCAGCCGCGAAGGCACGCTGCTTGCGCTCGATCACGGCTCGGGCAAGGTCGTGTGGGAGCAGGACATGGGCGGGGCGGTCAGCGGGCGGCCGACGATCGCGGATCTGCCGGGCGACGATCCGCGACCGAAGTCGGTGCTGCTGGTGGGGACCGACAACGGCGAGCTGGTGTCGATCGATCTCGACACCCACGAAGTGCGCTGGCGCTATCAGACCGCCGGCAAGGTCCGCAACGAGCCGGTGGTGCACGAGGGCGTGGTCTACTTCGTCAACTCGCGCGATCAGATCTATGCGTTGGACATCCGCACCGGCGAGTGGCGGTGGCAGTACGAGCAGGAGCTGCAGACCGACTTCACCGTCCACGGACATGCCGGACTGGTCCTCGTCCCGGCGGCCGATCCGACCGCGGGTGAGACGGCCACGCTCTACACCGGGTTCGACAATGGCAAGGTCGTGGCGCTGGGGGCCGGTTCGGGCGAAGCGTTGTGGATCGCCAGCGTGGCGCCGCCCGAGGGAGGTGATTTCATCGACTGCGACTCGACACCGCTGGTGGATCCGCAGCGGGGCGAGTTGTACGTGGCCGGGATGCAGACGGGGATCTTCGCCCTGTCGCTGGAGGACGGGAGCGTTCGGTGGCAGCACCCAGTCCGCGGCGTGGGTACGGTGGTGGAGAGCCCGGCGGGCGATCTGATCGCGGGCTCGTCGCTCGAGGGGATGCTGTCGCTCGATCGGCAGGGCAACCTCCTGTGGAGGACGCAACTCGATCCGGGCGTGGTGTCGACGCCGATCGTGGTCGGGGGCACCGTGTTCGCGACCCACTCCGATGCGGGGCTCTTGGCGTTCGACGTGGCGACGGGACAATACCTGGCGCGGATCGATCTCGGCAGCGGAATGTCGAGCGTGCCGGTGTACGATCCCCACGACGGGCGGTTCTACGCCACGACGAACCGCGGTCTGCTCTTGGCGCTCGACATCGACAGCCGGGTGCAGGGATAGCCGTCGCCATGCGCACGACGTGGCGACGCGACCGTCGGCGCAGCGGGCGGGAGAGTGCTAGCGGACGATGGGGAGGGTCTGCTCGTGCTGCTTGACCACGCGCGTCAACGCTGCTGCGGCGGCCCGATCCTGCAGGCGAAACGAAACACCGAAGCCCGGATCCTCGCCTTCGCCGCGGACCCAGGAGACGACCGCCGAGAAGCTGAGCGCGCGATGATGGGGCGAGATCCGGATCTCGACACCCACCTCGGAACCCACCGCCGGGGGCTCGCGGCTGAGGATGAAGGCGCCGCCGCGGCTGAGGTCGGAGATCCGACTGGCGTGCCGCGCCCGGCCGCAGTGCCACCGGACCTCCATGTCCACCGGTACGCGCCGATGGGCGCGGGCGCTGGCGTGGCGAATGCCGTCGAGAACCTGGCGAACGTAGCGAACCCGGGAGGCGTGGGCGCGCGCGGGCCCGACGACCACCAGTGGAGGGCGACCGGCGGGGCGCGTCACGATCTCCTCGACACGCCCGTCGAGCTCCACCTCGTCGGAGAGAGGACCGAAGCTGATCTCGATTCGTACGGCCTCCCCGCGCTCGACGGGTTCGCGTGACGGCACCTCGAGCCGCGCGGCTTCGCTGGCCTGCGCGGGCTTGAGCATGTCGAGCAGCCCGTCCTGGGCCCGCAGGCGCAGGACCCTGGATCCGTCGGGAGCACCCGCACGCGGCAGGCGAACACTCGAAGCTCGGGCCACGACACCTGCGAGAATACAACGCGCCGCGCACCGGAGCCGCCGGTCACGGTGTGCGCTGGCGCGCAAACGAGAGGGGATCTCCGGCGCGTCGGGGAGCCTGCCGCGGGCGCCCGTCCATCGAAACGGCGGGCGTGGAGGGGTTTTCGGGGGGTCGATGCGTCCGCCGGCCCGGGGCGGGAAGGGGGATCCGCGGCCGCGCACCTTCGGGCCTCGGAGACGTCCCCCGAGGCGAGAACGCTGTCCGTGCCGCCGCTGGCCGTCTTCGGCTCGACGCTCGAGAGATTCCGGTGCGCCTTCGCCTCGCGCCTGGCCGCCACGGACGGCCCTTCCGACCCCAGCGCGGAGAGGTCGCTAGAGCGCGGCGAGCACCGCCTCGGCGTGACCGGCGACCTTGACGGGGGCGTACACGGCTTCGATCCGGCCGTCCGCCCCGACGACGAACGTGCTGCGGATGATGCCCTCGTAGGTGCGCCCATAGTTCGTCTTCATGCCGAGCGCACCGTAGGCTCGGGCCACGCTGCGATCCGGATCGGAGAGCAGCACGAAGGGAAGCCCGTACTTGGACTTGAAGCGCTCGTGGCTGCGCAGCGAGTCCCCGCTCACGCCGAGGATCGTCACGCCGGCGCGTGCGAAGGCGTCGTGGTGATCCCGGAAGTCGCATGCCTCCTTGGTGCACCCGGGCGTGTCGTCCTTGGGATAGAAGTACAGGACGAACCTGCGCCCAGCGAGGGTGTCGAGGCTGTAGGTCGCACCGTCGTCCCCCACCAGGGAAAAGGCCGGGGCCTTGGATCCCCGTTTCAGTGCCGGGCTGGTGGTGCCGGAGGTGGAGCTCGGCTTGCGCGAGGCCGGTCGTTTGCTCGCGGTCGTGCGCGTCGAGGTCTTCTGGGCGGAGGTCTTTTTGGCGGGAGTCTTCGCGGCGGAGGTCTTTTTGGCGGGAGTCTTCGCGGCGGAGGTCTTTTTTGCGGAGGCCTTCTTGGTGGAGGTCTTCTTGGTGGAGGTCTTCTTGGTGGAGGTCTTCTTGGTGGAGGTCTTCTTTGCGGAGGCCTTCTTTGCGGAGGCCTTCTTTGCGGAGGCCTTCTTTGCGGAGGCCTTCTTCGCGGCCGATGCCCGGGCCGAAGCCTTCTTGGTCCCGGTCTTCGTAGGCGCGTGC
>CAZYSW010000479.1:0-4853 GCA_964650105.1 uncultured Nannocystaceae bacterium | reverse complement strand
CCCATCCCCCGGCCCCCACCCCGAAGCCCCCTCCACACCTTCCACCTCGTCCCCCGGCCCCCGCCCCGAAGCCCCCGACACCGAACCCTCGAAAGAGCCCCCGGACCCTTAGACGCGACGCGGTCACCATCTCGGGCGGCCGTCGATCCCGGCCATGCTCGTCGGCTCGCGAGGCCCGGAACCCGCTCACGGATCTTCCGCGCCCTGTCGTCGAGGTGGCCGATCGTCGACTCCACCCGTTCACGACCGAAGGGTCCGCGACCGAAGGGATCCGCGACGGTGGCGCGGACGCGAGGCTTCACAGCACCTGTTCGAGCGCCACCACGGCCGCTCGCAAGTGTGCGTGCGCCCGACTCGCGTCCCGAAATTCCCGCAACGCCTCCAGCAAGGAGGCCACCCTCGGCGCGGGCACCAGCGCCCACAGCTCGGCGATGTTCCCGGGAAACACCTTGTCGCCGCGGTGACGCCCGTCGGCGTCCCGCCCCTGCGCCATCGGATGTCGCACGAAGTCCCGCACCTCGTGCGCCACCAAGATGTCGTCCACCACGTCCACGTACTGCATCTGCACCGTGCATCGCACGAGCTTGTATCCCCGCAACGCCTCCGTCTCCGCCCGGTCATCCATCGCGTGTCGCCCTCCTTCGCTCCCGCCGCCTCGCGATCGCCACGCGTGCGTCGTCCAGTAGCGTGTACACCACCGGCACCACCAACAGCGTCAGGAAGGTCGTCGCGAGCAGCCCCGCCACCACCGAGACACCCAGGGGCATCCGAGCCTCCCCGCCCGCACCGATCCCCACCGCAATCGGCAAGATCCCCAGCACCGTCGACATCGTCGTCATCACCACCGGCCGAAACCGCACCCGCGCCGCCTCGAAGGCCGCGTCGTGCGGATCCCGTCCGCGCGCCACCACCAAGATGGTGTAGTCCACGAGCAGGATCGCGTTCTTGGTCGCCATCCCGAACAACATGATCAGCCCGATGAACGAGAAAATGTTCAGCGTCATCCCGAACGCCCACAACGCGCCGGCCGCCCCCACCGTCGCCAGCGGCACCGCGAGCAAGATCGTGAACGGATGCAAGAACGACTCGAACTGCGCCGCCAAGACCAGGTACACGAACACCAGCGCCAATGCCACCGCGATGCTCAGGTACATGAACGACTCCTCGAAGTCCTGAGCCTGCCCCGCGATCCGGTGGTCGAACTCGTCCTTTCGGCTGTCCAGATACGCCTCGATCTCGTCGAGCGCATCCCCGAGCGGCACCCCCTGTCGAGGTGACGCCGAGACGGTCACCGACCGCAACCGGTCGTAATGATGGATCTCGCTGGGACCGATCGTCTCCTTCCACGTCACCACGTTGGACAGCGGTACCAGCCCGCCCTCGCGGCTGCGCAACCGAATCCTCCCCAGATCCTCGGGCACCATCTCCCCCGCACCCACCACCTCGGTGATCACGTCGTACAGCTCCGCCTTGCGCTCGATCTCCGAGATTTCCGGCTCGCCCAGCAGGTACCGCAGCGCGTTCGAGATGTCCGAGACCGACAACCCCAGCTCCGACGCCCGATCGCGATCGATCTCCACCTCGACCTGCGGCGACGCCAGCTCGAGATCCGCATCCACCCCCGTCAGGGTGGGCTGCGCCTGCATCCACGCCACCAGCGTGTCCTTTTGTGCCGCGAGCGCGTCGAAGTCGGTCCCCGTCAGCACGATCTGGATCGGCGCCCCGTACCCCGCCGGCCCCGCCTCTTCCAGCACCTGCGCCGTTCCCAGCGGAATCGCCTCCAGCTCTCGACGCACCTGCTCCATCACGTCGGCCTGGTGGTGCTCTCGTTCTCCGCGCGGCGTCAGGTGCACGAACGCGATCCCCGTGTTCGCCTCGCCCGGCCCGGCCTGAGACAGCCCGATCGCGACGAACTGGTGATCGACCTCCGGTATGGCCTCCAGGACGTCCTCGATCCGCCGTGCGAACACGTCCGTCTCCGACACCGTCGCGCCTTCGGGTGCCTCGAACGTGATCACAAAACCTTCCCGGTCGACGTCGGGCAGGAACTCCGTCGACAGCCGGCTGAAGAACACGCCTCCGAGCACCGCCGCCAACGCGCCCGCACCGACCGTCCACCAGCGCCGCGCGAACGCTCGCTTCGAAATCCACTCGAACCCCCGCTCCAGCACCCGCTCCACGCGCTCGGCCGCCCTCGCCGCGCGCCCCTTCCCCGGCAGCCGCAAGATCCTCGCGCACAACATCGGTGTCAGCGACAGCGCCACCAGCGTCGACGCGAACACCGTCACCGCCACCGTGACCCCGAACTCGTAGAAGAACCGCCCGATCAGGCCCTCGGTGAACGCGATCGGAATGAACACGGCCGCCAGCGCGATCGTGTTGGCGATGGCCGCGAACGCCACCTCCGTGGTCCCCACCCGGGCCGCCGGCTCGCGTTCGGCCCCCGCCTCGAGGTGCCGATAGCAGCTCTCGAGCACCACGATCGCGTCGTCCACCACGATCCCGATGGCCAGGATGAACGCCAACATCGTCAGCGTGTTCAGGCTGAATCCCAACGCCTCGGTGACCGCCACGCCGAGCAGCAGCGAAATCGGAATCGCCAGCGAGACGATCACCGTTCCGCGCAGCGATCGCAAGAACAAGAGCACCACCAGCACCACCAGCACCGTCGCGACCACCACCGTCATCAACAGGTCGCGCAGGTTGTCGCGCACGAATACCGAGTCGTCGGTCGCGATCGCGTACCGCAGCCCGGGAGGAAACTCCTCGACCAGTTCCGCCAGGCGCTCGCGCACGCTGTCGGCCACCTGCACCGTGTTCGCGTCGCTCTGCTTGACGATGCCCAACCCCACCGACGGCTCTCGCTCGAACCGTGCGAGCTGACGCTCGTTCTCCACCCCCGGCACCGCCTTGCCGACGTCCCGCACCCGCACGGGTCCGGCGTCGTTCCACGCCACCACGATGTCGTTCATCGGTTCGGCCGCCGCGAACCGCCCCTGCACCTGTACCAGGAACTCGCGCGTCCGGCTCTCCACCCGGCCCGCGGGAATGTCCACGTTGTTGCGCGCGATCGCGTCCGCCACGTCGGCCGGCGTCACTCCGTGCGCCGCCATGGCCTCCGGATCGAGCTGGATCCTCACCGCGAACGCCTGTTCGCCACCGATCAGCACCTGCCCCACCCCTCGGACGTTCTCCAGGCGCTCCTTGATCACCTGGTCGGCGTACTCGCTCATCGCCACGCGGTCCCACCGTTCGTCGCCCGTGAGCGTCACCCACATGATCGCCTGTGCGTCGGGATCGAGCTTGCGAACGATCGGCGCCTCGACGTCTTCGGGTAGCTCTCGCATGGCCCGCTGCACCGCATCGCGCACGTCCTGGCTGGCCACGTCGATGTCCCGCCACAGCTCGAACTCGGCCACGATCACGCCCACCTGTTCTCGCGCGGTCGAGTTCAGCTCCTTGAGCCCCTCCACCGTGTTGATCTCCGACTCCAGCGGCTCGATGATCTCCGTCTCGATCACCTGCGGGTCCGCCCCCGGCAGCACCACCTCCACGCTCACCACCGGAAAGTCGATGTCGGGGATCTCCCGCACCGGCATGCGGAAGTACGCGAACACCCCGAAGATTCCCGACGCGAGGAACAACACCAGGGTCAGCACCCGCCGCCGAATGAAGAAGTTCCAGATCACGGCATCACGCCCCTGGTTTCATCGCCAACGCCTCGCCCGCGCCCCGTGTCACCTGCACGCGATCACCATCCGAGATCCGGTCCTGTCCCTGCTCGACGACCAGCGCCCCCGGCTCCAGCCCCGCGCGGATCAACACCCGCCCCGGCTCGCGCAGGCCGATCTCCACCGCGCGCTCCCGTGCCACGCCGTCCTCGACCACGTACACGCGATATCCCTCGCGAGTCCCCACCAGCGTACGTTCGGGAATCACGATCCCTTCCTGCTCCCCCACCACGATCTCCCCGGTCGCCGACAGCCCGGGCCGCAACGCCTCGCGCCGCTCGCTCACCGTCGCCTTCACCAGCACCGTCCGACTCGACGGATCGACCTGCGGACTGACGAACACCACCTCCGCCGACAGCGGTTCGTCGGACACCCCCACGCGCACCCGCACCGGCATTCCCGGTGTCACGCGTCCCGCGAGGCGCTCCGGCAGCCACAGCTCGGCCTCCAGCCCCGAAGGCCGCACCACCGTCACCAGCGGATCGCCGGCCTGCACGAAGTCTCCCGGGTCGACCTCGCTCTGCGTCACCGTCCCCTCGAACGGCGCCCGCACCTGCGCCCGCGCGATCACTTCCTCGACCGACCCGATCTCCGCTTCCAGCCGTTGCACCTCGGCTTGCGCCGCCTCCATCCGCGCCCGAAGCTGGTCCACTTCCTGCGCCGGCACGATGCCGCGCCCGAACAGCTCTTCCGCGCGTCGAAACGTCCGCACCGCCTCGCTCGCCGTCGCGATCGCCGCCTCCTTCGCCGACGCCAGCGCGCGCCGACGCTCCTCGGCCTCCCTGGCGTCGATCGAGAACAGGACCTCGCCCCGTTCGATGGCCTCCCCCTCCTCGAATCGAATGTCCGTCACCCGCCCCGCGCCTTCGGCCCGCACCAGCACGGCGTCGAGCGCCGCGATCGATCCGACGCCACGCACGACCTCCTTCAGCACCCCGCGCTTCGCCGGCGCGACCTCCACCGACTCGATGCGCTCCACGACCGGAGCCTCCTCCGAGCACCCCCCGATCGAGCCGCAGACCCCGACGGACATCGTCACCGCGAGGACGCCACACCCGACCCGACCGCGAGCCCACACGGGGGGACCCTAGCAACCTACCTTCCCCCCGTCCGCCCCTGGTC
>CAZYSW010000478.1:3477-4863 GCA_964650105.1 uncultured Nannocystaceae bacterium | reverse complement strand
TGAGATGATTTTCGATTTGAGTCGACGAGAGGGGGGTCTTGGAACTGAACTCTCCAGAGAGAATTTCGACACCAGCCGTATACCCTGGCCCCAGATGCACCGGGAAGGGACTCCGGCAAATTTGGGCGTTCACTCTATTCAATTGGGCCGCGAGTTCCAGGTTTTGAATCTTGATGAGATGATGTTGGCAATCCATGGCTCCGAAGGCCAATGTTTGCGGAGATGGAACGATCGTCCTTGTCCAAGTTTCTTGAAGGAGTTGAAGTTGACGTTTGCGCTCTTCGAGGCCGGATGGAGCGGAGGCGGGGCGCGGGCCCGATTGCCGATTGATCAACTCCCATAGAGCCAGGGTGCTTCCGGCCCAGACGTCTTTGGTCTCTTTTCCGGTGGAAGCGGCCGCGACGAGTCGTCCTGAGCGATCAAATAGAAAGTGAGACGATGGCTTTTTGTCCGCCTCGATTTGAACTCGGTAGTACGTCGTGTTTCCGAACTGCTTTGCTTCTACGAACCGAGCTCCTGGTCGCGCGAAGTCTTTTGATGAAACGACGACGAGTGGTGATCCGGTCGCGGGAGGCTCGAAACTGAATTGATGCCGCAGAACCGAAGGTCTCAAGGCTTGACTCGTCTTGAGAAGGGCGAAGTTGGCGGTGAGACTCAGATCAATGAGTCGAGCCTCCTGTGTCGTGCCATCGATGAAAAATCGAACTCCGGATTGAGCGAGCCATGCATCGGTCACGAAATCCAAGGGAAGAAGGAGGTAATTGTTTTCGACGGCCAGGGCCGAGAGAGTCCCCAATGACGGCGAGTTCGCATCTTTGGCGACGCGAACGGTCCGAATCCATGCCGGGGCATAGCGGACCCACTGCATGGATTGTGGCCGTGGCATGACCACTTTCTGAGGCGAAGACGAATTGGGTCGAGAGACAGTTTTCGTGACATTGGTTTTCATCGGAAGCCGAGTGGCTCGCTTTCCTCTAGAGGGCGGAGCCGGCGACTTTTTTCGCTGGGGAGTGGGTTTTTTCGCCGTGTTTCGAGCGGGGGCTGGATTCGGCTTCTTAGGTGCCGCTTGGCCCATCTCGAGCCACACGAGACCGACGGCCATGCAGACAAGCAAGGAAAAGATGAAATGAAAGCTCAGCAGTTTGGTTTGTAAACTCTTTCGCTCTGGCATGCCGATGAACACCCTCATGTGTCGTTTGACAAAACTGTCCTGTTCGTAACGGCTTATCGGAGGAGACGGCCGAAGTTATAACGAGGCGAGCTCACTAATATGGAGGACCAGGACGGAAGGCTCGGATTGAAAACTCATCACTCGACAAAGTGGTGGGACGTACACCGTTATAATTTGTGATGGACGGGACGAAGGTGGAGTTGGAGTTGGAGCTG
>CAZYSW010000478.1:0-3377 GCA_964650105.1 uncultured Nannocystaceae bacterium | reverse complement strand
GAACTGGAACTGGAACTGGAACTGGAACTGGAACTGGAACTGGAACTGGAACTGGAACTGGCGTCGGACTCGAAGCCGGACGCGGAGCGCGGGTCGGAGGTGGTGCGTGGGGTGGTGTGATGGTTCCGGGGCCGGGGGCGTGATATCTTGGGCGCCGACTCGACCGTGGCGCACCGATTCGAGCTTCCTGCGGCGATCGTTTCCGTCGCGCTCGTGGCGACGCTCGGGGCGTGCCGGGGCGAGCTCGGGCCCGGGTATGTCGACGAGGAGCTGCCGGTCGAGCTGTGCGTGGGCGAGGTCGAGGTGCCCGATCCGGCGCTGCGGGCTCTGCTCGAGGGCATCCTCCCGCAGCCCGAGCCCCCCGAGGGGGAGGAGGATCCTCCGCCGGTCATCCGGGCCGAGGCCCTGCGCGAGCTGACGGGGCTGAAGGCCTCCGGGCTCGGCATCCAGGATCTCACGGGCCTGGAGTGCGCGCTGCGGATTCGCTCGCTGGGGTTGGCCGACAATCTCTTGACCGACCTGACCCCGCTCCTGGATCTCACGGGCCTTCGTGAGCTCGAGCTGTCGGGCAATCGTGTCACCGACCTCTCGGTGATCGGCCAGCTCCCCGAGCTGCGCAAGCTCGCCCTCGACGGCAATGGCCTGAGCGACGTGAGTGGGCTGGCCAACCTACGCAAGCTGACGTTTCTCGATCTGGCATCCAACGAGATCAGCGACATCACCCCCCTCGCGGGCCTCGAGGAGCTCCGCGTCCTGGTGCTCTCCAAGAATCAGCTCACCGACGTCGGTGCGCTCGCCGACATGCACGAGCTGGTATCGTTGAAGCTCGACGACAACGCCATCGAGGACATCGATGCGCTCGAGGGGCTGACCAAGCTGCACTACCTGGATCTCGACGGCAATCTGGTGATGAGCCTCGCCCCGCTGCATGCGGCCAGCGAGCTCGTCGAGCTCGAGGTCTCCCGCAACGCGCTGCGCAGCCTGGCGGGGGTCGAGAACAAGCCGTCGCTGATCCGTCTCATCGCCAACCAAAACGACATCGAGAGCACCGCGGGCGTGGCGGGCCTGACCCGGCTCACCACCTTGGAGCTCGGAGACAACGAGATCGAGCACTTGCCCGGCATCGAGACGCTGGTCGGGCTGCGCAAGCTGGGGCTCGCGATCAACCGCGTCACCGACATCTCCGCGGTGTCGGGATTGCCCGAGCTTCGCGAGCTCGATCTCCGCAACAACCCGGGCCTGACCGACATCGGTCCCGTCTCGACCTTGCCCCTTTTGGGGTTGTTCGCCGCGGGGGGCCACGACGGGCCGCTCGATCTGTCTCCGCTGGCCGGGCGCACCGTGCTGCGCCGCATCACGTTCACGTTCGGCGAGACCGGCGACCTCGGCTTCCTCGCGGAGCTACCGGCGCTCGAGGTCCTGAATTTCCAGGGCACCCCCCTGAGCGCCGCGCAGCTCCAACAGATCGGGGCGGCCCCGGGGATCCGAACCCTCGACGTCGGCCGCACCGACATCGATTCGCTCCAACCCCTCGAGCCGCTCGCGCTGCTCGAGGAGCTGAGCGCCGAGGACAACAGGATCTCGGCGCTGTCGGCCTTCGCGAGCTGGCCGGGTCTGCGCGTGGCTCGGATGGCGGGCAACACGATCGTCGATCTCGGCGGCGTCGAGACGCTGGAGGTGCTGTCCGTTCTCGACCTCTCGCGCACCACGGTCGACGATCTCGGCCCGCTGGTGGCCAACGAGACCTTCCGCAACGGCGATCTCGTCACGCTCGAACAGACGGCCCTGGACGAAGGCGACTGCCCCGACGTCGCCGCGATTCGTGCGCGCAACGCGAAGGTCGAGACCGACCTCGCGTGCCCGTGAGGCCGGCCGCGACCGCGGACGCGCGCCCCCGTGTCGTCGCTGTCGTCCTTTTTTGGCGCTCGGGCGCACGCACCTCATGATGGAGGGGTGCGTGCGCAGGTCGAGGCGTTCGTCGAGCACCTCCGGGCCGAGGTCCGAGCGTCCCCCCACACGATTCGAGCCTATCGCCGCGACCTGCTGGACTTCGTCGATGCGGTCGAGGACCGGCGAGGTCGCGCGGCCGTGGTGGGCGATCTGAACGTTCGCGAGGTGCGGGCGCACCTCGCCGATCTTCACGCGCGCTCGGCCACCACGACCCTCGCTCGAAAACTCTCCTCGCTCCGCTCGTTCGGCGAGTTCCTTCGTCGTCGGGGGCTGCGCGAGGACAACGAGGTGAGCCTGATCGCCAGCCCCAAGCGGAGGCAGCACCTCCCCGTGGCCCTGCCCGTCGAGGACGTGGGCGCGATGATCGAGGCCCCCGTGGCCGCAGGAGCCCGGGGTCTTCGCGACCGCGCCGTGCTCGAGGTCCTCTACGGGGGCGGCCTGCGGGTCTCGGAGGTCAGCAACCTCGACATCGGGCACCTCGAACGCGACGGCGCGCGCCTTCGCGTGCGCGTGGTGGCGGGCAAGGGCAAGAAGGATCGGGTCGTCCCCCTCGGTCGACCCGCCACCGAGGCCCTCGATGCCTACCTCGCGCGTCGAGGCGAGCTCGTGACGCCGCGCTCACCGGCGCACGCCCTGTTCTTGGGCGATCGAGGCGGACGCATGAGCGACCGCTCGATCCGCAACCTGGTGTATCGCCGCTGCGAAAGCACCGGCGCGAGGGCCCGGGTCGGTCCCCACGGGCTGCGCCATGCCTTCGCCACGCATCTGCTCGAAAGCGGGTGCGACCTGCGGACCATTCAGGCGCTGCTCGGACACGCGAGCCTGTCGACCACCCAGCGATACACCCACCTTTCGGTGGGCAAGCTCCTCGACGTCTACGAACGGGCCCACCCCCGCGCCGTCACACGCCGCGACGAGCCTTGATCGCGGACCCGTCGCTTCAGGCTCGTCCCGCGCGAGCGTGCACGCGGCTAGACGTCCACGAAGATCTCCACCCTTGCGATCTTCTTGCGCTGCCGAACCTCGAGGGCGCGACGGACGTACTGGCCGCGCTCGGGCATCTTGCGCGGGTACCAGCGACCGTCCACGAACACGTCCTCGAACTCGGCGGGGAGGCCGAACCGTTCGTCGTCCCACCCGCGGCGCCGGTACGAGACGTGAAAGTGGATGTGCGGCCCGGTCGACCGACCGCTGTTGCCGACCTTGCCGACGACCTGTCCCGCCTCCACGCGATCCCCGACCGCGACGCGCATCGAGCCCGGGACCGCGTGCCACAAGGCCGAGTACTCGCCGAACCCGTGATCGATCACCAGGCCGTTGCCGCCCGCGCGGCCTCGTTCGCCGGGCTTGTTCTCCGGCACGTCGTTGACGACCATCACCACCACGCCTGCCGCCGGGGCCAACAAGTCCTTGCCGTAGCAGTAATA
>CAZYSW010000477.1:0-4885 GCA_964650105.1 uncultured Nannocystaceae bacterium | reverse complement strand
GCCGCTGGGCTCGATTGGATCGGGCTGGTCGCTCCCACCAGCACGGCCCAGCGATTGAACCGGGATGCGAGCACCAGGGCCCGCAGTGCCTGTCGGGGTGTCTGCTGCGCATAGAGGTCGGTCGGATCCTCGGCCAGCCGCCACCCGGACTCGGACCACACCATCCGCACCGGGAGATCCGACGTGATCAGGACCGTCGCCTCCGACTCGACGCGCTCGGGTCGCGACAGGGCTCGAGCCCAGGCCTTTCGATTGCCGCCGCGAGTCATCGCCTCGGTGTCCACGGTGGCCCTGGCGCTCGGCACGGCGGCGTCGCGGATCTTCGCCTCTTGGGCACGCGCCACCGCCCGCCCCAGCTCCTTGCTGGCGCGCTCGAGCTTTCGTGCCTCGCCGTGAGCACAGGCCGTCGAGACGAGCGCGGCCAAAGCCCCCCGACGGATCACGGCGAGCTTCATCGCCGCCCCTCCCCCATGTCGTCGCGATTCGTCCGAGCTCGATGCGTGCGCACCAAAGCGATCACGGGGCGCCCTCTTTGTTCCGGGCGTCGATGATCGCCGTGAACGAAGCCGAGCTCTTGATCTCGTCGCCGGCCGCGATCTCGCCGCTGAACTTCCCGACGCGCCCGAGTCGTTCGGCCTTGACCGTGATGCGCAAGACCTCGCCGGGCCGCGCGGGCGCCCTGAACTTTGCCTCTTGAATCCCGATGAAGTAGCACAGATGCTTGTCCGGATCGAAGAGCTTCGATTCGTGGGCGAGGATGACGGCGGCCTGCGCCATCGCCTCCACCTGCACCACCCCCGGGAGAATGGGGTGCCCCGGGAAGTGCCCCTGCAGGATGGGCGCGCTCATCGAGACCAGATGCTCGGCGACGATGAGCTCACCGGCCCGAACCTCGACGACTCGATCGACGAACAAGAAAGGGTAGCGATGGGGAAGGATCTTCTGGATCGCGACGGCGTCGAGCATGCTGGACGCCAAAGATACCAGGGAACCGCCACCGCAGGACCCCCCGGCGACGTGCCCGTCCCGACCGCGCCCGGTGCCCCCGACGCATGCGGCCGGCGTCTTTCCACGGGCCGCCTCGCGGCGACCAACGGGCGACGCCGGGCCACGAACCGGCGTTACTTGTGGGCCTTGTTGTACTTCTGGACGACCTCGTCGGTGATGTCGAGGCTGTCCTTGGTGTAGATGACCGTCATGTCGTCACGCACCAGGACCAGGTCCAGGCCTCGCTCCTTGGCGATGGCGGCCACGATGTCCTGAGCGTTCCGATACATCTTCTCCAGCATCTTGTTGTGCATCTCCCCGAGCTCTTGCTCGAGCGTGAACAACATGCTCTGGAGCTCCATCGATTCCTGCTGGATCTTCTCTTGCGCAGCAGCGAGCTGGGCACCCGACAAACTCTTGAGCTTGGCCGCGTCGCTCTCGATCTTCGCCCGCTTCTTCTCGAGCTTGGACTGCTTGGCCTTCGAGCTGGCCTCCAGCTCCTTGCGTGCCCGCTTTCCCGCATTGGTCTCGTTGAGCACCCGCTGCATGTCGACCATCGCGACCTTCCCGATGGCCGGGACTTCGGCCCGCGCGGTCGAGACGGGAGCCACCCATGCGCCGGCGCCGACCAGACACGTCACGACCAGCGTCGAGCGGGCGAGGCGAATGAGACGATTGATGCCGGTCGTTCCTTTGGGGCTCATTTGTGCTTCTTGTCGTAGCGGACGATCACCCGGTTGGTGAGGTCCAGCTTGGGGTTGGCGTAGATGACGGTCATTTCGGAGCGCACAAGAACGACCTGAAGGTCCTCTTCGAGGGCGATCTGCTGCACGATCGCGGCCACGTTCTTGTAGATCTTCTCGGTGAGGAGGGCTTCTTTCTGCATGACCTCCTCTTGCAACTCCATCGAGAGCTGCTGGAGCTCCGCCTGCGCGCGAAGCAGCTCCTCCTGCCGGCGGGCCAGCTCCTGATCCGAGAGCATGGCGGCCTTGGCCTGGAGGTCCTTGTACCGCTTTTCGAGGTCCTTCGCCTTCTTGTCCAGACGAGCCTGGCCCTTGGCGAAGGTCTTCTCGAGGTCGGTCTTCGCCGCCCTGCCCTCGTTGGTCTCGAGGATGCAGCGCTGCACGTCCACCAACGCCAGCTTGCGGAGCGGAGCGCCCTCGCCGGCCTCGACCGGAGACGCCGAGAGTAGCGCGGAGGCGAATGCGCCTACGGCGGCCAGGCGGAGAAGGGGCGACATGGTGGCGGGGACCTTAGCGGTGGGCACAATTGACGGCAAGCTCGGGGGCGTCAGACGACGGGTCGGGAAATCCGATTCACCAGCCCCGATATCCCGGCAGGGGCGGCATCCCCCGCAGCCCGGGTGGGCTCGCCTCGCCGCCCCGCGTGATCCGCGGAAGGCCGGCCGTTTCCCCCCGCACGCCCGACCGCGAGGGCCTCGGAGCCGACCGAGGGCCAACGGGAATTCGCCACGGGGGCTTTCGCCCCGGCCGTGCGATGATTCCCCTGCCCCCCATGCCCTCGCTCGCCCTGGTCCAGGCCCCCTGCAAGCCCTTCGATCTGGGCGGGAGCACCCAGCGAGCCTGCGCACTGGTCGACCGGGCAGCGGACGAGAACGCACGCATCGTGGTCTTCGGCGAGACCTGGCTGGGCGGCTATCCGGCCTGGATCGATCACTGGCCGGCGTTCTCGTTGTGGGATGGACCTGGAGTCAAAGAGCTCCACGCCCGGTACCGGGGATCTTGTCCGACGATCCCCGGGCCCGAGTTGGCAGCCCTCGAGGAGGTCTCGCGCCGTCGGGGATGCACGATCGTCCTCGGCGTCAGTGAACGCGTCGACCACGGACCCGGGCACGGGACGCTCTACAACAGCCTGGTCGTCATCGAGGGTGGAGGCCTCGTCGTCCACCATCGCAAGCTGGTGCCCACCCACACCGAGCGGCTGGTCTGGGGTCCGGGCGACGCCGACGGCCTGGTGACCGCTTCCACGCCCCACGGACGGGTGGGTGGACTGATCTGCTGGGAGCACTGGATGCCCCTGGCCCGACAGGCCTTGCACGACCAGGCCGAGCAGATTCACGTCGCGATGTGGCCCACGGTCCACGAGGCACACCAGATCGCGAGCCGCCACTACGCCTTCGAGGGCCGCTGCTTCGTCGCTGCGGCCGGCAATCTCATGCACCGAGACGACTTGCCGGAGTCCCTCGCGACGGCGTTGGTGGGCGTGCCCGACGACGGTCTGTTGATGCGCGGCGGAAGCTGCGTCGTCGGTCCGGACGGTCGATTCGTCCTCGAGCCGGTATTCGATCGCGAGGCGATCCTGCACGTCGAGCTGGACCTGTCGGCCATCGAGCGCGAGCGCCTGACCCTCGACGTGACGGGCCACTCCGCGCGCCCCGACGTCCTTCGGCTGCACATCGAACGAGGTCGCCGCCGCGGTGCCTCCAAGCAGGAGGTGGGCGCGTGACTCCGGGGTCCGTCCTGGCCGGGCGCTACATCCTCCGCGACGAGATCGATCGAGGGGGGATGGGAGCCGTCTTTCGAGCCTACGATCCCACGCTCGATCGCGAGGTCGCGATCAAGGTCATCGGGGGGGACGAGGGCAGTGCCGAACTGCGATCGGTCTTGCGCCGCGAGGCCCGGGTGGTCGCGCGGATGGATCACCCCGCCATCGTGCCGGTCTACGACTTCGGCCACGACCCCGAGACGCGCGTCTTGTTCTTCGTGATGCCGCTGTTGCGCGGCGTCACGTTGCGAGACGTCCTGGCGCGGGGCCCCTTGACCGTCGCCACCACGGTCCGGATCGGCATGCACATCGCCGAAGCGCTCGCCTACAGCCACGAGCTCGGCATCGTCCACCGCGACATCAAACCCGAGAATGTCATGCTCGTCAGTGGGGCGCACGATCCGCTGCGGGTGAAGATCATGGATTTCGGCCTGGCCCTGCGCACGCACGACCCCACCCAGGCCAGCGGGTCCCTGGTCGGAACGATCGGGTATTTGAGCCCCGAGCAGGAACGAGGTGGTCCGGTCGACGCCCGCACCGACGTCTACGCGCTGGGGGCGGTGCTGTACGAGTGTCTCACGGGCACCTTGCCCTCCGAGTCGGGACGTCGCGCCGGCCGTGCTCGCGTTCCTTACCGCCCCTCCACGTCGACGCCGAACATTCCCCCCGAGCTCGACACGCTCGTGGTGGCTTGCCTGCAACCGTCGCCCGATCACCGCCCCCAGAACGCCTTCGAGATTCTCGAGGCGTTGCAGGCCGTGCCGGTCACCGAAGAACCGGACCTTTCGTTTCTTCCCACGCGGCCGGGTGCGGAGCGACACCTGACCCCCATCCCCGTCGATCGGCGCCGGTCTTCCCTGCCGAGCTTGCGCCGTCCGCTGTCGGTGGGCGATCTGCTGCTGGTGCACGGCGAGTACGCGGCGGCCGTCGAGGCGTTCGCTGCGGCCCGCATGGGGGCTGCCGATGCCGACGGCACCGTCTCGCCCGCCGACGAGGTCGCCTACCGGGTCCGGCTGGCCAACGTCTGCCACAAGCTGGGGCGGTACGAGGAGGCCGTGGAACACTGCGCCACGGGGCTGCAGCTCGTGGACGCGGGGATGCCGGTGGCGGCCGCCGAGCTCCACGCCTGGGCGGCGTTGGCCCATGCAGCCGCCGGCCGCCTCGGGCAGGCGCTGGTTCGCATCGACGCAGGCGAGGCCTGCATTCGACCGTTGGAGACGCGCACGCCCGGCGTGAATCGGGTCTGGGCGCTGCTGTGGCGTGCTCGGGCCAACCTGTTTCTGGCCGAAGGCAAATTCGACGGCGCCATCGAGGCCTGCCGCAAGGCGATCGAGCACGCCGAGACGATCGATGGTCGCTGGGAACGCTCGATCGCGCGCTTCAACCTCGGTGA
>CAZYSW010000476.1:0-4887 GCA_964650105.1 uncultured Nannocystaceae bacterium | reverse complement strand
GCTCCTGGGTCTCCTCCTGTCCGTCGCTGCCGCTCTGCCACGGAAACATCGCGCCTCGAAACCCGGCGCTCCTGGCGGCAGCGCGGGCCTCGTCGAGACGGCGGTAGCGGTACAGGAGCAGGGATCGAGTGATCTCGGGCGTTCGGTAGTTCAGGAAAGGGAAGATGAAGAGCTCGTCCCAGAAGATGTGCCCCTCATACGCTTCACCGGTCCACCCGCGAGCCGGAACACCGATGTCGAGGCCGATGGAGTTGGGCGACACCGCCTGCAGCAGATGGAGCATGTTGAGCCGGAGCAGCATCGGCACGTTCAACGAGAACGCGCGTTCCGCTGGCGCGAGCTGCACGTCGAATCGACGCCACAGGTGTCTCCATGCGAGGATGTGATCGGCCATCACGTCCTCGAACGAGCCGGCGCGCGCGATCGTCTTTCGAGCCGCGACGCCGCACTCGGAGATGGCCTGGTCGCGCGAGGTATGGAGCGCCGAGACCTTCTCCAGCACGAGGGTCTGCCCTCGCTCGAGCTCGACGTCGAGTTCCTGTTGGACGTATCCGGGCTCGGTGACGAACCGGCGCGGAACCGCGATGGTCTCGCCGTCCCGGAGCGCGCGTGTGCACGCGGCCAGCGCCACGTGAAGGTGGGACTGGCACGTCCGCACCTCGAGAAACATGGAGTCCTCCCCGAGCGCTTCGCCGGAGACCGGCTCGAGGTGCTGGTTTTCGAACTTCCGGTAGAGGCTGGCGCCCGCGTTGACGACGCGCCCCTCGATCGCGGAGCGTACCGTGACGGTCGCGGACCAGTTCTCAGCAGTGAGTGAGAGCTCCAGCGCTCCTACGTGCATGTCGCTCATCGAGACCACGCGCCGCTCCGTGAGCGTGCTCTGCCTTCCCTGGTCGTCCTCGAAGCGTATCGTCCTCCGAAGGACACCACACCGCAGATCGAGCTCCTGCCGGTACAAGAGGATCCCTACGCTTCGTTCGTCGAACCATTCGCCATCCGCCACGCGGAATCCGAGAGCGAGCCAGTTGGGGAAATTGACCAGGCTCTCGTTCTCGATCACCTTGCCGGCGATGTCGGTGGAGAGCCGGTTGTAGCCGCCCGCGAGATAGGTGCCGGGGTAATGGACGTCGTCGGCGCGGGACCAAGCTGAAGCCCCACGCGTCTCGAAGTAACCGTTCCCGAGAGTGCAGAGTGATTCGCGGATGCCCTCGCGTGCCGGATCGAAGCCCTCGTACACCAGCGACCACGCGGATTGGGGCTCCTCCGCGAGCGTGATTTGCGACAGGCTGTCGACGACGACGTGGGCGCCAGCCTCGCGCAGCGCCTCGGATTGCCCTCCGCGGTCGACGCCGATGACGTATCCGAATGCGCCCGCTCGCCCCGCCTCGACGCCGGAGGGCGCGTCCTCCACCACGACCGCGCGAGACGGCTCTGCGCCGAGGCGCCGCGCCGCCTCGAGGAAAGCAGCCGGGGCAGGCTTTCCTTCGAGGCCCAGACGATCGAGGTCGAGACCGTCCACTCGCGCGTCGAACAGATGCGCGATGCCGGCCGCCTCGAGCACCGCAGCGCAGTTTCTGCTGGACGACACTACGGCAGTGCGGATCTCGTGCGTCCGGAGCGCGCGCACCAGATCGATGGAGGCCTCATGGCGCTCGACGCCGTGCTGAACGAGGTGCTCCCTGAAGTACTGGTCCTTGAGCTTTCCGAGGGCTTGAATGGATTGCATGCCGGGAGCGTCCTCCTGCTCCCCGAATGGCAGTTCGATGCCGCGCGAGTCGAGAAAACTGCGCACGCCGTCCTGTCGGCGCTTACCGTCGACGTAGCGGCGATAGTCGGCGTCGATGCCGAACGGGACGAACGCCTCGCCGCTGTCTCGTGCGCGCTGCTCGAGGAAGCTGTCGAACAGCTTCTTCCACGCGGCGGCGTGTACGCTCGCCGTGCGCGTCAACACGCCGTCGAGGTCGAACAAGAATGCGTCCCAATCGCGCGGGAACAGAGGAAGGGGCGTTGGTAGGACGGTCATGGGGATCGATGAACTGTTTTGGTCATCGATGGAGATTGGTCGCCGAGAACGAGTCGGCTATTGCGCGAGCGGTCCAACCACCCCACCAGGAACGGATCACGACGTGCGGCGAGATGACCCGGGCTGAGCCATCTGCGGACCATCCCCCGGTGGTTCGGCGGCTGGACCGGGCTTGAGCGCGACCAAGTGGCACTGTCCTTGCCGCGGTGAGCGAGCAAGCCTGTGTGCGAATGGCACACACGATGCAAGTGGACAGAGGGAACGGGAGGCGTAGATGAAGAAGTCCGCGTCGGCTCATCGAGGGCCGTCGGGACGCTCGGCGCGCCCGGCTCTGCAGTAGACCGCCCGTGACGGCCTCGAGTGATACCTCGTGCACCGGCGCGCGCTGGGCCGCTCGACGAACGCGCTCTTCCTCAACGACCACGGCAACCGAGTTGGCCAACGTGGGTTCGGAGCCGCGTTCGCCCTCCGCGCTCGAGGCCTGCCCTGACGGCCGAGATCGGGTCGCGCAGCACATGCTCGCCCTGATGACGACCTACCTCGGGCACAGGCACGTGACCGACGCCTGCTCGCGCTCCCCGGACTCGACAAGTAGCGGTGGCGCGCACGGCGGAAGAGCTCGGCGCGGCTTGCTAGACCAAGCCGCCGCCGGGCCTCATCCATCCGCTCGACGACCCGAGCGGGCATTCGCAGCGGCAGTACCAAGATGTCGTCCGCGCCGTGGGCCACGCGCGGCTCGGAGCCGACGGGCATGAGACCGCGCTCCATCTGACACTCCAGGCTGAACCGAAGTTGGGCGCCCTCCGTCGGGAACGTGCGGCGTTGCTCACGAAGCGAGCGCAGCTGCGCGGTGTGCTCGTTGAAGTACCACTCGGATGCTGCCCGAATGGGGAACCACGCCGCGAGGAAAGTCGTTCGACGGCCTGAGCAACGAAGGCTCGGGAGGTTCTGCGGAAAGACCCGCTGAGCGGTCACATCCTGGTGTTCCTGAATCGCCGGCGCAACCAGGTGAAGCTGCTCGTGTGGACGCGCGGCGGCTTCACGATCATGCACAAGCGGTTGGAGCGAGGCACGTTTTCCTCGCTGCGCGACGTGGGGCCGGATGCTCGATGTGTGGAGATCGATGTGCACGAACTCTCGATGTTGCTCGAGGGGATCACCTTCGTGCGGGGTCGAGCCTCGAGAAGGTGGGATCCTCCGATGCACGCACGAGGGGAGCTGAGGCCGTAGCCCAAAGCCAGTGACCAACCACACGCTGCGGTTGGTCGAACGCGAGTCGATTGTCCTTGCCAGCAGGATCGCGATGGTGAAGCTGGTACCCAGCGATGATGGGCGATACCGAGATGACGCGATGCGACGAAGCGACGAGCGTCTCGACTCCGCTCGAGCAAGCACGAGCTCTGGTCGAGGCCGGCGATCTGGATGGCCTGCTCGCCCTGGTGGCCCGCCTCGCAGCGAACAACGCCGCACTGCAGTGTCAGCTCGCCGAACTGGGTCGCGAGCGTGGCTTCAAGACGAGCGAGATCGTGAGCTCGGCACAGCTTCGCCTGCTGTTGTCGGGCCTCGAGAGCCTCGGCGACCCGACGACGCCGAGCCACGACAAGCTGCGCGACGCCGATCGAGCGCTGAGGCGCGATCCCGATCGACAACACGCTCGTCGAGCGCCAACACATCCGCGTCGCCCTCACGCGCAAGGCGAATCTGTTCGTGGACTCGGACCCCGGTGGCGATCGTGCAGCGGTCATCTACACGCTGTTGAGCTGCTGTGCGCTCAACGACGTCGACCCCGAAGAGTATCTCGCCGACGTCCTGCCTCGCCTCGCACGCGGTGGCGTCACGAAAGCGATGGCACGCGAACTGCTGCCCCATCGCTGGAAGGTCGCCCGGGCCGGGCGCCCGTCCCCGGCCTGACCAACGCACCCTCCAAGATGCAGAACCGCCCTTCGCGGTCCCCCAACAGGCGATCGCGGCGGTTCTGCAGGGGGGCGGTCTGGCGGCAAGTCACCGCCAACATCCGGGATGGTCCGCGGATGCGTCCCTGACCATGCCCCGTTTTCGGGGACGCCGAACTTGCGAGAGGAATCGGAGTCCAGCCCGGGGCCGGAGCCTGGAGCCGGAGCCGCGTGGCCTCACTGCCTTCGGTGGGCGAGCTCGTACAGGATGGCTGCGAGGTGATCGAAGCGGTCGCGTACGCCCAGACGCGTTCGCTTCGGACGGAGCCGAAGGCTGCGGCGACGTCGAGCGGCCCCACGCGGAGGTGGGCCTCGACCTGAGCTTGGGCGGGCACAAGTGGCGCTTGTGGGCCCCGAAGTTTCTCGATCTGCGACCTTCGGGGGGTCCAAGTCGCGCGTGTGGGCCCCGAAGTTCTCGATCTGCGAACGTCGGGGGGTCCAAGTCGCGCGTGTGGGCCCCGAAGTCGTGGAGCACGAATACGGCTCACCGGCGGACCCCCTCCTGCCACCCGAGCGCGAATCGTCGATTGCACAGAGCGCGCCAGGGGCGCTCCCGACGCGGAAAGGATCCCGCACCGACAACCCCGCGAACGCAGCGCCCTTCGCCTGCGACGGGATCCGTTCATCCCTTGATTGGGGGGCCACTTCATCGTCGGAGCGGGAGCCGGAGCCCCGAATCCGGAGTCCGGAATCCGGAGCGGGAAACGGGAATGGATCCCAGAGCTGGAACCCGGGGCAGGAACCGGAATCGGAGCGGGAGCCCGGAATTCGGAACCGGAGCCCAGAGCGGGAGCGGGCGTCGGATTTGGAGTCGGAATCGGAGCAGGACCCGGCGTCGGAGTCGGGCTCGCGGGGTGGGGCGGGGTGTTACGGTGGGCGCGACATGGATGTCTTTCGTGCGGACGTTCTGGA
>CAZYSW010000475.1:0-4891 GCA_964650105.1 uncultured Nannocystaceae bacterium | reverse complement strand
GGGGGTCGCCATCGCCGAAACCCCCTCCGACATCGGCACCACCATGGCCAAGGCTCTCGGAGCCTGAGCCGCGACGGCCGGCGACCTCGTCGGCGCGACGGCGACCGGGGTGTGCTCGGTCGCCGTCTTCGCCTCGAGTTTCACCGCGCGCCGCTTCGGCCCGCCCGTCGTCGCTTCGCTCTTCGGCGCCGCGGACCGGATGACGGCTGCACGCGGCGATGCCCGACCGGGGAACCGTGGTCATCCCTCCGGGCGGAACTCGTCACAGGTGAAGTCGACGACCCCGACCGCTTCGAGAAAGAACGGGATGTAGTCGTCGGCGCAGATGCTGCCCGCGACGCCTCGGTCACCGAACAGCTCCACGAATTCGCGAAGGCGCGGCGCGGGCTCGGCCCCCACGTCGTTCTGCAACGGCTGGCAGATCCCGTTCGGCAAATCGCCGTCGCCGAACAGACCCAGCACGGAAACGGCGTCGGCGTTTCCGTTCTTGTTGGCGACGAGGGCGTCGTACCAGGCCTGGGGGTCGCCCGGAGACTTCATATTGTCCTCTTCGTCGGTGATGAAGGTGACGACCAGGATCGCATCGTCCCGCAAAAAGCCTTCGTTGCACCCACCGGGGTCGTTGAGCGCGGCGCTGGTGGCCGCCAGCATCGCCTCCATGGGCCGCTCGTTGCCATCGCCGTAGGTACCCACGTGGGCGGCGCAAGAGAACGTTCCGACGAGGTCGGGATCGTCTTCGGTCATGTAGCGCTTGCCGTTCGGATCCATGCACTCGGTCCCGTCCGCCTCGAAGACCTTCCCCGCACCGAGCGTGGTCTCGCACGAGCCGCCCGGGAGGTTGTTGCAGTCGAATCCGTTACAGGTGTTCGAGAACCCCCCGCAGACCGTCTCGCAACACGCGGGGACAGGCGTGCAACTACAGTTTCCGTTGACGCACGTGATGCTGGAGCCGCCCCCGGTCCCGTCGTCGGTGGCGACGACCATGATGTGATAGTCCTGTGCCTGCAGGGTCTGCTGGATCGCGTCGATGAAACCGCCGAAGCTGTCGATCAGGTTCGCCTGTTCGTCGGACATCGACCCCGAGTTGTCGATGACGAACAAGAAGTCCACCTTGTCGCAGCCCGGCGCGTCCCCGCCGTCGCCGGCCGAGACCATGCCGCCGCCGACATCGAGCTTGGGCCCCGAGTCGGCCCCGTCGTCCGAGTCCGACGCGGACGCCGAGCCGTCCTGAGAGACACCGGCCGAGGCGTCGACCGACTCGCCCGTGGGCGTCGTGATCGACACGCCCCCTTCGCTCCCGCCGAAGAGGCCGACGTCCCGATCCTTGCCGGTGCACCCCATCGCCGCCGTCGCCACGAAGGTGCACACGCCGAAGGTCCCCAAACGCCCTGGATCACCCATACACGCCTCCGACGGATCCATTGGCCGCCGAAGGCCTCGTTCGTGCGCCCTTGGGTCCAGGTGGCCTCGAGTTCCCCCGAACGCCGTTCCCGAGGCGAGACGCCTCGACGGCCGTCTCTTTGCGACGGAGCCCGGACCGACGGTCGCGCGCACGATCCTCGCACTCCGCGCGTCACCATCGCCCCAGCACGATCTGTCCCCCGATCCCGTTGATGAACCGGCTGAACTTGCGCACCGCGGCGAACTCGTACGTGAGCCCGATGCCGATGTAGAGATTCTTGGGCAACGGGATCTTGCCGACGATCTTGAACGGGATCGCCAGCCCCACGTCCTTTTGTAGATCGTCGAAGGGAACTGGATCCTTCCACTTCAAGCGGCTGAACCCCACGCCCGCACCCAAGGTGGAGAAGTAGTACTTGCCCCCGAGGAGGAACAAAAATGCGAGGCGACCGTAGTTCGCGTTGACGCGCGCGTCCTCCAGGCGGGTGCCGAGCAGCCCGCCACCGACGACGTACATGCCGAACCCTTGGGTCAGGTTGGCCCCCACCGCGAAGTCCATCGCGTACGACGCATGCCCGTCGTCGATCCCGTCACCCCGCCAGTGGGTATAGGTGGCCCCCTGCGCCGTCCAAGCGCCGAGGATGGCGAAGCCACGTTGCTTGCGCTTCTCCTCGCGCCGTGCCTTGCGATCGTCGGTGTCGGCCTCGTCGCCCCCCGCGTCTCGACCCTCCCGGTTCGTCGTGGACGAGGGTGGGTCGAGGCTGGAGAGCTCTCGCGCTTCGGGGCTGGACGAGGGCGTGGCCGTGGGCGCGGCCGTCTCGGCCTTCACCACGCGCAGCCCGGTCGCCGCGTGCTTGGGAACGGTCAGCACGCGACCATCGGACGCGATGATCACCAGCGTATCCCCCTCGGTGCCGGTCAGCTCGCCCTCCACGGGGCCGGTCGCGGTCTCGATCACGACCTGTCGTCCCTGCACCGCCGTCCAGGCGGCATCCGACACCGCGGGCTGGGTGGGCTGCGAGGGCCGTTGCACCGTCGAACCGGGATCGGCGGACGTCGGGGGCGGTGCGTCGGTGCCCTCGGGCGGCGTGTCGACGACCGGTGCGGGCCCGAGGAAGGCGAAGGCGACCGCGGCGAGGAGACCGACCGAAGCGGGTTCGGGCACCCCCCGAGTCTGGCGCGGTTTGTCTGCGCCGCACAAGGCGTGACGGAAGCGACGCGACCATCGAGACGCCTCGACGTGGACGTCCGCCCGCGCCACGCGGGCACCGGGGTGGACGCAGAGGCTCGTTGGGTACGAACCCGACGACGACACTGCGACGTAGGATCGTCGTCGCGGCCCGCCCCCCGCACCGCTGGGGCCCGCGCCGCCGGGCACGCACCGAAAATTCCCTCCAGCTCGAACTGAAGAAACGGCGGACGTGGCCGATGACGCGATCGGAGCCCGTGAGCGCCGCTGTCGTTCGCACGGGGTCGACGAGCTCGCCCTTCGCACAGACCCGCCTCCTCGAGCGACCGCTTCAGGGGCCTGGTGAACCCACGCGACGAGAGATCGGCAGAGGATCGGTGGCCCGATCCGCGGGTGACGGTCGGGGCCGTCGTCGATGGGCGCTACCGCGTCGGTCCCCGTCTGGACGAGGGCGGGATGGCGGACATCCACGAAGCCACGGATCTCGGCACGGGCACGGTGGTGGCCCTCAAGGTCCCGCGCCCGGAGCTGACGGGCTGTCCGGAAACGACCCGACGGTTTCTCGCCGAGGCTCGGTTTTCGGGTGCGGTCCGCACCCGGGCCTCGTCGAGATGCTCGGATCGGGGATGCTGCCCGACGGCCGTCCCTACCTCGTGATGGAGCGTTTGCGCGGTCACGCCTTCCGCGTGGAGCTCGAGCAGCGGTGCCCGCTGCCGCTCGACCGCGCCTTTGGGGTCATCCGCGAGGTCGCGCGGGCCGTTCAGGCGGTGCACGACGCGGGCATCGTGCATCGCGATCTCAAGCCCTCCAACGTGTTCATCGCGCGCCGCGCGGATGCCCCCGATCGAGTGAAGGTCCTCGACTTCGGCATCGCGTTCGCCCACGTCACTCACGCGCGACGCCTGACCACGCCCGGCGTGGCCCTGGGCACGCCGGCGCACATGCCCCCCGAGCAGGCCCTGGGGCATGCCGCGACGGCAGCCTTCGACGTCTACGCCCTCGAGTCGGTGCTGTTCGAGCTCGTCGCCGGTCACCCCCCGTTTCGGGGCGACGACATCCGCACCGTGCTGCGCCAAAAGCTGGAGAGGCCGGCCCCACGGTTGCGGGACCGTCGCGTGGTTCCTCCGGCGATCGACGTGCTGGTGGCGCGTTGCCTCGAACGCGACCCCGCGCGACGCCCCGGGTCGGCCCGCGAGATCGCGAAGGCCCTCGACGCATGGCTTCGCGAGCCGCCCACCGGCGCGACGTGAAGGCTCGCCGGAGTCGACCGCACGGTCGACGCGACCCGTCTCGCGGTGCTCGCGCGATGCCGCGACGCCCCCGAAGGCACGTTCGCTCTCCGCGCTCGAAGGCACGAACGCTCGGCTGCTATACCGTGGACGCGTGGTCTACATCTCGAAGGTCTACACCAAGTCCGGCGACGCGGGCGACACGATGCTGGCGACCGGCGAGCGGCTGCCCAAGGATCACCCGCGCATCGCGGCCTATGGCGACATCGACGAGCTCAACGCCACCGTCGGCGTGGTGCGCCTCGAGATCTCCCGGGAGCCGCGTCGGCCCGGTGCCGAGGTCTTTCTCGACGAGCTCGACGCTCAGCTCGCACGGATCCAACAAGAGCTCTTCAACCTGGGCGCCGAGCTGGCGAGCCGCCCGACCACCCGCGCAGCGAAGATGCCCCGCATCGAGGATCGACACGTCGAACGCCTGGAGCGCGAGATCGACGGGTGGAACGCGGCGCTCGAGCCCCTCAGGAGCTTCATTCTCCCCGGTGGCGGACCGGTCGCGACGGCGTGCCATACCTCGCGCACCGTCTGTCGGCGGGCCGAACGCTCGATCGTGACGCTGCGCCAGCAAGAGGAGGTCCGCCCCGAGGCGGTCCGTTACGTCAATCGACTCAGCGACTACTTCTTCGTGGTCTCCCGCTCGGTCGCCCATCGCCTGGGCTACACCGAGGTCTTGTGGGATCCCCAGACGACCTGAGCGATTCGGCCATGAAGAAGTACCGCTACGAGTTCCCGCCCCTGCAAGCCCACTTCGTGGAAGCTCCGAGCGCCCAGGCGGTCATCAAGTTCATCAAGCGGACCTACCCGCACAACTACGACGAGGTGCTGGGCACGCTGGTCGAGATCCCCCGCTGGCCGGAGTTCTGGAAGGTCCTCGACGAGACCGGCCGTCCCCGCGTTCGTGCGCTCGATTCCCGCGAGTGAAGATCACGGTACGCCGCCGCCCCGCGGCTCGGACGGAGGGATCGCGCCAGGCAAAGGCGCGCCGCGCAGGCCGGGGCCGGGCGGCAGGACCCCC
>CAZYSW010000474.1:0-4903 GCA_964650105.1 uncultured Nannocystaceae bacterium | reverse complement strand
CTTCAACGAGAAGGTCGAGAACGACCACAACACCAACGTGGGGGCCAATCAGACCAACACGGTCGGCGGCGATCAGACGGAGACCGTCCGCGGCAACCAGACCATGTCGGTCGAAAAGGAGCGCAAGAAGACCGTCACCGAGGACGAGACGAACGTTCTGCAGGCCAATCGCAAGACCGACGTCGCGGCCGACGACACGTTGAAGGTCATGGGGCTCTCCAAGCGCATCCTCGTGGCCGGGCTCGAGGAGACCGTCACCAAGTTCAGCAAGCTCACCGTTTCCGACTTGTACGAGGTCAAGGTCAAGGGGGCCCAGAAGATCTCCGTCGACGGGACTTCCGAGCTGACGGTCAGCGACAAGCACATGGCCGTCGCCACCAACGTCTACAGCATCGCGCAAAAGGAGAACGCCAGCGTCGTCTTGCAGGACAGCAAGGGACACTTGTGGGGAGCGGACGAAGCCGGTGTCGAGGCGGGGGAGGGCCACGCCGTCCTCAAGTGCGAGAAGTCGGGCAAGCTCGGGATCTCGGCCAAGAACGAGATCAGCATCACGGTGGGAAAGGCCTCCATCACCCTCAAGAGCGACGGCTCGGTATCCATCGGCGGCGACACCAAGGTCGAGATCACCGGTGGCAAAGCGAGCTCGGTCAAGCTCGCTGCCGCGGGAGCCGAGGTCGGGGCCCCCATGATCAAGTCGGTTGCCGCGGGGACTCACGAGATCGTCGGAGCGATGGTCAAGATCAACTGAGGGCCGTGTCGTCATGTCGTCCTTGGTCCTGGTCCTGGTGTCCATCCTGCTCTCGCGGCAGGACGGAGACGCGACACAGGCGCGCGATCCGGACGCACTGAGCCCCCGCAACGCCAACTACGACATGAGCGTCCAGCTCTCGCCCGAGCAGCGCACGCTGACCGGCGAGCAGGTGCTCACGTGGCGCAACATCAGCGATGCACCCACCTCCGAGCTGCGCTACCACGTCTACTACAACGCGTGGCGCAACGATCACAGCTCGTGGTTTCGCACGGGGCGAGGGATCGATCACGACCTGTCGCACGTGCGCGAAGGGGAGTGGGGCTGGTCCGACGTCCACGAGATCCTGCTCTTGCGTGGGGGCGAGGAGATCGATCTGGGTCGGGGCGAGTTCATCGCCCCCGACGACGGCAACCCCGAGGATCGAACCGTCCTGCGGGTCGCATTGCCCGACCCGGTGCGACCCGGAGAAGAGATCCGCGTGCGGATGCGGTGGACCGCCAAAGTTCCGCGCACCTTTGCCCGCACGGGGGTTCGCGGAGACTACTTCTTGGTGGCTCAGTGGTTTCCCAAGGTGGGGGTGCTCGAGTCGGGTGGCGTCTGGAACTGTCACCAGTTCATCCAGACCGAGTTCTACGCCGATTTCGGGGTGTACGACGTGGCGCTGCGCGTGCCCTCGGGGTGGGTGGTCGGCGCGACCGGGCGCGAGCAGGAGCGCATCGAGCACGACGACGGCACCACGACCCACCGTTACCGTCAGGCCGATGTCCACGATTTCGCCTGGACCACCAGCCCGGATGTCATCGAGCTCCACCAGCGCTTCGAGGACGCCGATCTTCCGCCGGTGGACATGCGCCTGCTCTTGCAGCCCGATCACGCCGACCTCGCCGAGCGCTATTTCGAAGCCACCGCAGCGGCGCTCGAGCACTACGGCAAGTGGTGGGGTCCGTATCCTTACGGCCACATCACCATCGTCGACCCCGCCTACGCGTCGGGCACCGGCGGCATGGAGTACCCCACGTTGTTCACCGGTGGCGCCCGCTGGATCGCGCCGCGCGGGCGACGTTCTCCCGAGGGTGTGACCGTGCACGAGGCCGGCCACCAGTTCTGGTACGGCATCGTCGCCAACAACGAATTCGAGCATGCCTGGCTGGACGAGGGCTTCAACACCTACTCGACGACCCGCGTCATGGAGCGGGTCTTCCCCGAGCACGCGCACGAGCGGCGCTACTTCGAAGGCTTCATCCCGGTCACGTTCGAGGGTATCGTGCCCGCTGAGCGGACCTCGGGCGCCGATCACCTCCCCGGGCCGACGTCGGCGCTTCTGCGGGATCCGCAGTCGCGTCCCTCGTGGCAGACGGGGCCCTCGGGCTACCGCGTGAACGCCTACGACAAGGGTGCGCTCACCCTGCGGACCCTCGAGAACTACCTGGGCTGGGAGGTCTTCCAGCGAGGGATGTCCACCTACTTCCGCGACTACGCGTTCTCCCACCCCGAGCCCGCCGATTTCTTCGCGACCATGGAGGCGGCGGCCGGCCAGGATCTGGACTGGTTCTTCGAGCAGACCTGGGAGAAAGCGACGCTGTTCGATTACGCGGTCGACTCGGTCGCCTCCGCCCGCGTGCGCTCTCCCCGAGGCTGGGTGGACGGGGAGGGTGGCCTGGTGTACCAGCCCGGTGCCGATGCCGAGGCCTGGGCGTCCGACGTGTTCGTACGGCGCTGGGGAGACGGCGTGTTCCCCATCTCGGTGCGCGTCCGCTTCGAGGACGGCCACGAGGTGGTCGAGCGCTGGGACGGCGTCGATCGGTGGAAGAAGTTCTCCTACGAGCGCGCCGGGCGGGTCGAGCGGGTCGAGGTCGATCCCGATCACCAGCTCGTGCTCGACGTCGACTACGCCAACAACGGCTGGATGCGCGAGTCTCGAGCCGACATCGCCGCCACCAAGTGGTCGTCCAAGTGGATGATCTGGGTGCAGGCGACCATGGAGGCATTTGCCTTCTTCTCCTGAGGTTCCCGTGACCATCCGACGGATCCTCGGCGAATCCATCGCGAAGGTGCGGGATGCCGGACGCTATGTCGCCGTGGCCTACGGCATCAACTTCGTGCTCGCCGCGTCCCTCGCCGCGGCCCTGGCCAGCTCCCTGCGCGACGACCTCGGGCATACCATCGCCGCGGACAACCTGCGCCAGGGTTGGGACGGAGGGTGGTACCGAGGGTTCTCGGCGCGCGCCGAAGGGCTCGCGAGCACCTTCGATCCCGGTGTCACCGGAATCGGTGCACCGCTCACCGCGCTCGACGACCTCTCCCGCGGTGCGTTGTTCGACCTCCATCCGTCCATCGTGGTCGCCGGGGTCGCCTACCTCCTGGCGTGGTCGTTCCTGTCGGGCGGATTCATCGCTCGCTTCGTTCAGGACGCGCCTCGCCGGACCTTCTTCGCCGATGCGGCGCATCTGTTCCCGCGCATGGCCGCGCTCGCTGCCCTGGCCGGGCTCGGCTACCTGGCGACGTTTCGCCTGGTCTTCTCGGGCCTTTCGACGGTGGTGGCGTCGCTGACCTACGAGACGACCGACGAACGGGTGCACTTCGCCTGGACGCTGGGGAAGTACGCCATCACCTGGGGGATCGTGTGGACGATCGGTCTGGTCTTCGATTACGCGAGGGTCGCCGTCGCACTCGAACCCGGACGAGGGCTGCGGCGGGCGGTCGCGTACGGGTCGACCCTGGTGCGCAAGCACGCGGTTCGAGTCTACGGCGTGTCTGTGGGCGTCTTCGTCATCGCGGCGGCATGGCTCTTGCTATATGCCCTCGTCGCTCCCGGGCCGGGGCAGAGCACGTGGCTCGGCATCGCGGCAGCCTTCGCGCTCTCGCAGACGTTCATCCTGGGCAAGGTGGCCCTGCGCGCGCTGGGGTGGGCGAGTGTGGCCACGCTGGCCCGGCGGCTCTCGTGACCTCCGACGGCCACCCCGAAGCGGCAAAGCGGATGACCCTCAACGCCTACGACGAGGTCCCCTACACCAGCTATCCGTATCCGCGCACGCACCCCGATCGCCTCTGTACGTTGGGCCGCCTGTTCGGAATGACGCCGGCCGACCCCGAGCACTGCCGCATCCTCGAGCTGGGGTGCGGGGCCGGGGGCAACATCATTCCGATGGCCGAGCAACTCCCCCGAAGCGAGCTGGTCGGCATCGATCTGTCGGCGCGACAAATCGCGGACGCCCGCGCCATGGCCGGGGAGGTGGGTCTACCCAACCTTCGCCTGGTCGAAGGCAGCATCCTCGACGTCGACGAGACGTGGGGGACCTTCGACTACGTGATCTGCCACGGCGTCTACTCGTGGGTTCCCCCCGAGGTGCAGCGCCACATCCTCGAGATCTTGGGTCGAAACCTGCGCCCGCAGGGGATCGGGTACGTCAGCTACAACGTCTACCCGGGTTGGCACATGCGGGAGATGGTGCGCCACATGATGCGCTATCACGCGCGTCAGTTCGATGCGCCGCGGCAGCGCATCGAACAAGCGCGGGCGCTGCTCGACTTTCTCGCCGCCAGCGTACGAAACCCGCAGGGCGCCTACGGACAGCTCCTGCGCTCGGAGATCGATCTCCTGCAACGGACGGGCGACGACTACCTGTATCACGAGCACCTCGAGGACGCCAACGTGCCCGTGTACTTCCACGAGTTCGTCGAACGCCTCGAGCAGCACCAGTTGCAGTACCTGTGCGAGACCGACCTGCACACCATGCTCTCGCGCGAGATGAGCCCGGAGGCGACCGAGACGCTGGGCCGCATCACGCGAGATCTCGTCGGCATGGAGCAGTACATGGACTTCGTGCGCAACCGTCAGTTCAGGGCCACGCTGGTGTGCCACCGCGCCGTCGAGCTCGAGCGCCACCTGCGTCCGTCGGTGCTGGAGGGGCTGCGCGTGGAGTTCGGCACCAAGCCCGCAGCGCCGGTCGATCTCTCTCCCGGAGTCGTCGTGGAGCTCGAGACCCTGGAGGGGTTGGTCGTGCGCAGCTCGACGCCGCTGACCAAGGCGGCACTGGTCGTCCTGCGCAACCTGTGGCCGCGCAGCCTTCCTTTCGACCAGCTCTTTCGGCGGGCGAGCGACCTTCTGCGCGAGGGGGGCCTGCCGTTGCCCCCCGAGCCCGACGGTCGCCA
>CAZYSW010000473.1:0-4905 GCA_964650105.1 uncultured Nannocystaceae bacterium | reverse complement strand
CGAGGGACGCATGGCGGCCAGCCTTGCCGCCGCCCTGGTGGCGGTGGAGCATGGCGCCTCGGTGCTGAGGGTCCACGACGTCCGCGAGACCGTCGATGCGTTGGGGGTCGCGGCTTCCATCCGCGTGGCGTTCGAGCGGCAGCGCCAGGCCTCGATGCGCGGAGGGGGGTGGCAGTGAACCTGCAGGACTGGCTGGCCGCGCTCACCTGGCGGGACGCTCTGGATTTCGGGCTGTTGTTCCTCATCGCCTACGGACTGCTGCGGGTGGTGCAGGGGACGCGGGCCGCCCCGGTCCTGGTCGCGGTCGCGGTGTTCGGGGTGGTGGCGTGGGCGGTCAGCGAGCTCGACCTCATCGCGGTCGCGAGCCTGCTGCGTTACTTCTTCGAGTCGATCATCATCTTGCTCATCGTGGTGTTCCAGCAGGAGCTGCGACGGCTGCTGCTGTACCTCGGGCAGCGGCTTCTGCCGTCGGGACGTCGGCGTGCGGCACAGTCGGCGGTCGAGGAGCTGGTGCACGGGCTCGAGCGCCTGCAGCGGGCCAAGGTGGGGGCTCTGGTCATCTTGCAGGGCGAGATCGACGTGCTGGAGGTCGCCACGGGGCGGGGCACGGAGATCGATGCGCCGCTGCGGGCCGAGACCCTGGTGGCGCTGGCCATTCCGCACGCCGCCAACGTGGCCCACGACGGCGCGATCGTGGTGCAGGAATTCCGCATCGCTCGCGCAGGGGTCATCTGTCCGCTCAGCGAGCAGCACCTCGATCCGCGGTTCGGCACGCGGCACCGCGGCGCGATCGGGTGCACGGAGGAGACGGATGCACTGGCGCTGGTGCTCAGCGAGGAGCGGGGGGAGATTCGCATGGTCAAGTCGGGGGTGATCTCGGAGCCCCTCCAGATCTCCGAGATCGCGGCGCGCATCCGCGAGTGGCTCGAGACGCCCCGCGCCGAGGCGACGCGAGCGCCCTCGGCCGGCGAAAGCCGTACCGACGGGAGTCGCACCGACATGCGGCAGTCCGAGAGCCAGATGGACATGCGTCGCGCCGAGCTGAGCTCGACCGAGCTCGATCGCAGTCAAGTCATCGCGAAGCGAGAAGCCGGCATCGCGGCTCAGGCCGACGAGCTGCCCTCGGCACGGGAGGCGTGATGCCGACGACGACGCCGACCCGATTGTCGTGGCGCCTGGTCGGCGACGTCCTGTTTCGGCATTGGGGGATCAAGACCATGGCGTTGTTGCTCGCCGCCGTGCTGTTCGTGTCGACGCGCAACGAGGTCACGCGCGCGTTCGAGATCCCCATTCGCGTGGTGCAGGACCCCGACCGCGTGGTGCTGACCGATCTGCCCGAAACGATCCAGGTCCAGGTCCGGGGCCCCTGGACGCGCATCAATCGACTGCAGCCCTACGACTTCGGGGTCGCCACCCTCGACTTGCGGTCGGCCCAGCCCGGGCCGCTGGAGATCGATCGGGCGAGCATCGTGATGCCGGCGGGCGTCGTCTTGGCGGCGATGCACTACGACCACGTGGATCTGCGGTTCGAGCCGGTCCTGGAGCGGGAGGTACCGATCGAGCCCGTGATCGTGGGGGAGCCCGCCGACGACTACCGCTTGATCCGGATCGAGACCGATCCTCCCCGCTGGGCGATTCGCGGCGGGCAATCGAAGGTGCAGCAGGTTCGAGAGCTGGCGACCGAGCCGCTGGACGTTTCGGACGCGACCCAGGACGTGGTCGGCAGGCTCGCGGTGGTCCGCCCGTCGCCGGGCGTCTCGGTGGTCTCGGCGGGCGGCGAGGCGCCGACGGTGGCGGTGCGCGCCGTGGTGGGGCCGGTGGAGGATCGACGCGAGGTCGCGGTCCCCGTGGTGGTGCCCGACGGGCTGGATCCGACCGGGGTGATCCCGAACGTGTACGCGGTGGAGGTGTCGGGTCCGCTGCCGGCGATCCGGCGCCTCGACGGGGCCGGGATCCCGCTGCCGATCGAGGCGGAGCTCGTCGTGCTGGAGGACGAGACCGCCGACGGTGGGCGCGTGGTCGAGATCCGGTTCTCCTGGGCCGAGACCGTCCCGGTGGCGATCCGCGAGGCGCTGAAGCTCGATCACGGGGCGGTGCGGGTTTCGCTGCCGGCGCCCGGCGCCGCCGAAGCAGGGCGCGACGAGCAGAACCGCCCAGCGCCACCTTGAGCCCCGCCGGTCGTCCAGCCCGGATCTCGCCGCGCGACCGGCCAGCGCCCGTCGACGCCGACGCGCCTCGAGCTTTTCCCGTGCCGACGGGGAGTGTAAGAAGAGGATCTCCATGGCTGTGAACCGGCGGCTTTTCGGTACCGACGGGATCCGTGGCGAGGCGAACGTCCACCCCATGACCCCCGAGGTCGCGCTTCGGGTCGGGATGGCCGTCGCGGCCCACTTCGGCCGCAAGGGGCGGGTCGTCGTCGGCAAGGACACCCGGTTGTCGGGCTATCTGCTCGAGAGTGCGCTGGCCTCGGGGCTGGCCGCGATGGGCGTCGACGTGATGTTCGTGGGCCCGATGCCCACCCCGGGCATCGCCTACCTGACCCACTCGATGCGGGCGACGGCGGGGGTGGTGATCTCGGCCAGCCACAACGCGTTTCACGACAACGGCATCAAGATCTTCGGGGCCGACGGGTACAAGCTGCCCGACGAGGTGGAGGCGGCCCTGGAGGCCTCGATGGAGGACGGGGCGCTCGATCACCTGCGCGCCCGGGGCTTCGACGTCGGTCGAGCGACGCGCATCGACGACGCACCGGGCCGCTACATCACGCACGTCAAACAAGCGTTCCCGGCCGGGCGCGATCTGACGGGCCTGCGGGTGGTGATCGACTGCGCCCACGGGGCGGCGTACCGGATTGCGCCCACGGTGCTCGCCGAGCTGGGCGCAACGGTGATTCCGATCGGCGTCGCGCCGAACGGCACGAACATCAACGAGGGGTGCGGTGCCACCCATCCGGAGGTGCTGTGCGAGAAGGTCCGCGCGACGGGAGCGGACCTGGGCATCGCGCTCGACGGTGACGCGGACCGGGTGGTGTTCAGCGACGAGCAAGGCAACCTGGTGGACGGCGACGCGATCCTGGCCATGTGTGCGCGTGACCTTCACCAACGTGGCGCGTTGGAGGGCGGTGCGGTCGTCGCCACGGTGATGTCCAACCTCGGGCTCGAACGGAGCCTGGCCGAGGTCGGCATCGGGCTGGTACGGACCCCGGTCGGCGATCGCTACGTGGTGGAGGCGATGCGCTCGAGCGGGTGCAACCTCGGCGGCGAGCAGTCGGGCCACCTGGTGTTTCTGGACCACGCCACCACCGGAGACGGGATCATCGCCGCGCTGCAGGTCTTGACCATCATGCAGCGGACGGATCGACCGTTGTCGAGGCTCAGTCGGGTCATGACCAGGCTGCCGCAGATGTTGCACAGCTTCGCGGTGGGACGGCGCGAGCCCATCGATCGGCTGCCGGGGTTGGTCAAGGCGATCCGCCAGGTGGAGCTGGAGCTCGGCGACGAGGGGCGCGTGCTGGTGCGCTACTCGGGGACCGAGCCCAAGCTGCGGGTTATGGTCGAGTGCGTGGACGGGGCTCGGCTCCCCGAGTACGTCAAGCGGATCGAGATGGCGGCGTTGGACGCCCTGGGAGCGGCGGCGTGAGCGTGGCGGGGATCGGGCTCGACCTGTGTCCCGTCGACCGGATGCAGCGCGCCATGGAGCGGCACGGCGATCGCTTCTTGAAGCGGATCTTCACCGATGCCGAGCGGGCCTACGCGGCCGGCCGGGGCAACCCGGCCGAGTCCCTGGCCGCTCGGTTCGCGGCCAAGGAAGCGGCCAGCAAGTCGTTGGGTGCCCCCGCCGGGATCGGGTGGCACGATGTCGAGGTGGTCCCGGCCAGGCCCGGTGAACGCGAGCCGCGTCTGATCCTCCGCGGGCGTGCAGCCGAGGTGGCGGATGCTCGCGGCATTCGGGCGGTGCTGGTGAGCATCACCCACGCCGAGGGCATGGCGGCGGCGGTGGCCATCGCGGTGTCGGCATGACGTTGGACCGGACCCCCGCCGAGTTGTGGACCGCCGAGGAGTCGGCGGCCAGCGATCGGTACACGATGGACGTGCTCGGCGTGCCGTCACCGGTGCTGATGGAGCGGGCGGCCCTGTGCGCATCGCACGAGATCGTCGCACTGCGCGGGCGGTCGGAGATCCCGGTGATGGTGATGGTGGGGCCGGGCAACAACGGCGGGGATGGCCTGGCGATCGCGCGTCAGCTCCACGGTTGGGGGGTCGCCGTCGAGGTCTTCGTCGTCACGCCCAAGCGCAACGCGGAGGCGGAGGCTCAGGTCGCGCTGTGCCGCACGCACGGGGTGCCCGTGGCCGTCGGCCTCCCGACGACGCCGCCCGGTCGGCGGATCGTGGTGGACGCCTTGTTGGGCACCGGCGCCCGCGGAGCGCCACGGGGGGAGATCGCGCATGCCTTGGCGTGGTCCACCCGTGTCGCCGGGCCGCGGGTCGCCGTGGACGTGCCCAGCGGGGTGGATGCGACCACGGGGGCGGTGAGCCCCGACGCGTTCGAAGCCGATCTGACGATCACCTTCGCACGCAGCAAGCCGGGGCTGCACGTCACGCCCGGACGCCATCGGGCGGGCCTCGTGGTCGTCGCGGAGATCGACGTTCGGGCGGCGCCGGAGATTCGTGCCTCGCACGGGCTGATCGACCCGTGCTGGGTTCACGAACGCGTACGCCGTTTGCCCGCCGGTCGGCACAAGAACGAGCGCGGCCACGTGGGAGTGTTCGGCGGGAGCGCCAAGACGCCGGGAGCCGCCATCTTGACCGGCACCGGAGCGTTGCGTGGTGGTGCGGGCCTGGTGACCCTCGCGACGCGCGACGCGGAGATCCGGGCGCTCGTGGTGGCGCATCGCCCCGAGTTGAT
>CAZYSW010000472.1:0-4914 GCA_964650105.1 uncultured Nannocystaceae bacterium | reverse complement strand
AGGTTCATGAGCTTGCCGGCGATCTGGCTCGCGAGGTCGTAGTACCCCTCGGCCTCCTCGTACTCCTTGCGGTGCATACAGGCGTCCCCGGCTCGTGCGCACAGTTGCATCGTCACCGGCAATCCCTCGACGTCGCGCGGAGCACTGAGCGCGAGCCCCTGCTGGTAGCGAACTTTGGCCCCGTCGACGTCCCCGCTGGCCATCAGCGCGTCTCCGACACCACCCAGTGCGAGTGCCTGGAGCACTGGTCGTCCGTGCTTCTCGTGGTAGTTGTAGACCACGCGATACTTGTCGATCGCGTCGGCGTACCGCTTGTGGGCGTAGTCGATGCCGGCGAGCATGAGCAGGTTCTGCATGCGCCGCGGCTCGGGCGTCTGGGGATCTCGCGTCTCCTCGACCAGCGAGTCGATCATCGCCTCCGTGCTGAAGTTCACCCGGTACACGAGGGTCAAATCGAGCTTCATCGCCTCGACGTGCGGGATCAAGAAGCGATCCTCGTTGCGGTCCCGCGCCACCACCCGGGTGCTGGCCATCCAGGGCTCGGGCCCTCTTCGGGGGAGCAGGCCTCCGATGAGGGCGCTGTAGGCTGCCGGATTCGGGATCTTCACCGGCAAGAAGCACCACACGATCCGATGGTCCTCGTCCATCGGGAACAGCCCGCGCACGTGCTTCATCGCGGTCTTGATGCGATCGACGGGGGGCCGTGCCGGGTCACGGCACGACGCCGGAAGCGGTGGCCACCGCTCGTTGCCCTCCAGCGCTCGGGCCTCGTCGACCGCAGTCATCTGCGTCTCGAGGTTCGCGAGGATGGCGTCCACGTATCCGAGCGGATCCGTCGCCGGCTCGGCGAAGCGGAGCACGATGTCCGCAGGATGCTCGAGATCTACCGACTCGATGATCTTGTGCACCAGCGGCATGTCGAGGTCGCGCGCATCGAGGATCAGCAGAACTTCGTCCGCCTGATCGACGAAGGTGTGCATCACCTCCTTGAGCTCCTCGACGCGCTTGTGCATGTCCGACCGCGGGGATTATCCGATGCACGGCGCTGCCGCGGCGGAAAAAACGTTTCATCGAGGCCGAGCGTCGCGCCTTTTGGAAGACGCGAGCCCACGCACCCGTGACGAGACGACGCGGGGCGACGAGGCCCAGCGCGGCGACCGCAAGGTGCGGAGCAAGATGTTACCAAAGAATGCACGTCGCAAGACCGACGCAGGGTGCAGACCCGATCGGTTCGCGCCGCGATCGCCCCCACGCTTTTTCGTCGCCGTCCCGAAGTGCGCGCGCGTGAAATCTGCGTCGAAACACCGACCGAGCGTGCTAACATCGACGTTGGTGGGCCGTCGTTCCAGGCCTTTCAAGTTCTACCTACTGACGTTCAACCCGGGAGCCGCCTCTGTCCGCGGGAGTGCAAACCCGTCCGGCGGGAAGCCCGAAGCGGTTATCCGCAGCGCCCACCTACTGACGGTAGGGGGTTGAACTTCGAAACGCCGACGGCGGCCCACCTACTTCTTCCCCGATCGACGCCCGCCGCGGCCGGACGGCGCGACGCTCACCAGTCCGGCTCGCGCCGCAGAAGCTCGACCACGTCGCGCAGGCGCAGGCGCACGCGGTCCTTGCCGAGCAGCGCCAGGGTGTCGAACAAGGGCGGCGCCGCGGTCCTCCCGGTCGCTCCCACCCGCAGCAGGGTGAACAGTTCCTTGGGTTTCCAGCCCCGCCGCTCGCAGAAGGCCCGGGAGAACGCCTCCAGGGCGGCGGCGGAGAACGCCCGCGCCTCGGGATCCTTTTCGATCTCGTCCAACCAGGCCTCGAGCACCTCCACCACCTCCGCGCGCGTCCGCTTCTTGAGGCGGAACTGGCCCATGACCGGCCCGTAGTCGACGCTGCCTCCGAAGAAGAAGGCGCAGTACGGGATGAAATCGTCCAGTCGATTGATCCGCTCGCGGCTGAGCGCGATCAGGGCGTCGAGGCGCTCGGTCGGCAGCACGGTCGCGAGGATGCGCTCGCGCAGTGCCACGGGGTCGAGCGCGCGGATGTCGTCGCCGTTCCAGGCCTCGAGCTTCTTGGGGTCGAAGACGGGCCCCCCGGGGCTCACCCGCGACCAGTCGAAGGCCTCGATCATCTCCTCGAGCGTGAAGCGTTCCCGCCCCTCTCCCAGCGAAAAACCGAGCGTCGCCAGGAAGTTGAGGAACGTCTCGGGCAGGTAGCCCAGGTCGCGGTAGTGAAAGATCGACACCGGGTTCTTGCGCTTGGACAGCTTCGACTTGTCCGCGTTGCGCAGCAGCCCCAGGTGATAAAAGAGCGGGAGATCCCACCCGAACGCCCGGTACAAAAGAACGTGCTTGGGCGTCGAGACCAGCCAGTCCTCCCCCCGGATGACGTGCGTGATCCCCATGGTGTGATCGTCGACCACGTTGGCGAGGTGATAGGTCGGAAAGCCGTCGGACTTGACGAGGACCTGATCGTCGATGCGCTCGTTGGCGAACACCACGTCTCCGCGCAATCGGTCGTGGACCACCGTCTCGCCCTCGCGCGGAACGGCCAGCCGCACCACGTGCGGCTCGCTGGCGGCGGCCCGTCGCTCCACCTCGTCCCGCGGCAGGCTCCTGCAGTGCCGATCGTAGCCGGGGTCCTCCTTGCGGGCGATTTGCTCCCGCCGCAGCGCATCGAGGCGCTCGCGCGTGCAAAAACACCGGTAGGCGTGTCCCCGGTCGAGGAGGATCGCGACGTGCTCCCGGTAGATGTGCAGGCGCTCCGACTGCCGGTAGGGACCGTGCGGTCCTCCCACGTCGGGTCCCTCTTGCCAGTCGAGCCCGAGCCAGCGCAGCGCCTCGAAGATCGCCGTCTCGCTGCTGCGGCTGGATCGTTCCTGGTCCGTGTCCTCGATGCGGAGGACGAACGTCCCGCCGTGCTTGCGCGCGAACGCGTAGTTGAACAGCGCGATGTAGGCCGTGCCGACGTGCGGGTCGCCCGTGGGACTGGGTGCGATTCGCACCCTGGGCGGCATCTTCCCGGGATCGGCCGGCGCCGTGGAACCCTCGACCATGACGGTCGATTACCACACCCCGAGCGCGGGGCGCTGCCGCAAGCCGGCGTCTCGCGGGCGCGTCCCCCCGGGCGTCCGCGTGGTCGCGCCGCGTTCTCGCGCGGGGCTGCGCCGGAGCCGACCGGGTCCCCCACCGTCGCGCGGGAACGGACCGCCTGCTCGCGCTTGCAGGCAATCCCGGCAAAGCGACCCGCCCGGCGCACGCTCGCTCGCGTCGAGAGATCCACGCTCGACGACCGAGGACTGGCGGAAGCGGCACCCGCAGGTTTCTCGGTGGGCGTCCGGACCGCTACACTGGCGTCCGGCGATGGCGGCTTTCGACAATCCCGACGAAGTTCTCGACGCGGTCTGGCGCATCCTCTCCAGACGGGTGGCCGAGCGAGCGGCGGCGGCCGTCGACCTGCTGGACGAGTTGCTTCACGCTCAGGGTCGGCTGCACCGCCGAGACAGCGAGCTCGTCGTCGGCGAGACGGTGCTCAACAACGATCGCGTCATCCTCCCCCGCCTCGCCCGCGCGACGAGCCTGGGCATGTCGATCTATCTAGGCAACCGGCGCATCGCCTCGTTCAGCGTGCTCGATGCCGGATCCGCACACGACGTGGGGGGCTTTGCCGATGCCATCCTCGTGGACACCGTGCTGCGCAAGCGCGAGGTCTACCGCGGGACGCTCGAGGTCGGTGGCAGGCCCCACCTGGTGGCCTGCAGGCCTCTGTTCTCCACCGACGACACCGACCACTATGGCGCGCTGGGCATGCTCGAAGCGTTCCAGGACGTCGGCGCCTACCAGGACATGCTCAGGGGTGCGCTCCGCAAGGCGCTGGCGCTCGACGAGCGGCGCTCGACCGAGACGCAGGCCGACCGGATGGAGTCGGTGATGCACTTCATCGACGACGTCGCGCGCCGGCTGCAGCTTCTGGCGCTCAACGGCAACATCATCGCCGCGCAAGCGGGCGACCACGGTCGAGCCTTCCGCGTGGTCTGCCGCGAGCTCAGCAGCCTGGCCGAGCAGTCCAAGGACGCCGTGGCGGACGTGAGGCGCCTGACGGAGGACATGGGGCTGGCCGTGGGCAAACCGGCGAGCTCGCCCGGCGATGCTCCCGCCAACGATGCGGCGGACGCGAACGCAGGAGGCGCAACACCCGCACATGCTCCGGACCCCGTCGGCTGAAGGCCGGGTCGCCAAGGCGCGCTTGATGCGCATCCTCGCGTAGAGGGATCACCCTCGACCGTCGGGACAGGGTTCGTTCTAGGGCCGAGGGCGCGCGTGGGAGGCCTGGCCGCGTCGTCCTCGGCGTCATTTTCACGAGTGTTCTTCGCTAGTTGACGTGCGCCCGCCCCTCCGGCGTGCCGGCTCTCGGAAGCTCCGAATTTTCCTGCGTTTTCGCGCTTTTGAGCCTTGTTGGTACGATGCCGCCCGTGATAGGTCACGAGGCGGTGCAGGCCGGAGCTTGATCCATGGATCAGATCTTCGAGAGCCACTTCGGGGGCAACCAGAGCTCGAGCAACGGTGGGGAAACCGAGGGCTACTGCCCGAAGTGCCGAGCCGACACCCAGCACATCATTCTCGAGAGCTACGGCGACGAGATCCGGCGCGTCCAGTGCGCAGTGTGCGGGGATACGCATGCGTACAAGCCGCCGCGCGGCGGTGACGACGACAGCCCCGAGCCTCTGATCGCCAAGCGGCGCGGACAGCAAAAAAAGCTCGACTGGCTCGAAGGCATGAACACCTTCGACCACGCGTCCGCGGTGCGCTACTCGCCGAAAGCCGAGCTGTCGCTGGGCCAGATCGTCGTCCACCCCACCTTCGGCGTCGGGTTCGTCTCGGACATCGTCGGCGAGCAAAAGGCCGAAGTGATGTTCCGCAACAACCT
>CAZYSW010000471.1:0-4925 GCA_964650105.1 uncultured Nannocystaceae bacterium | reverse complement strand
TCGTCGCCGCCACCCAAAACCCCATCGAGATGGAGGGCACCTATCCCTTGCCCGAGGCCCAGCTCGACCGCTTCCTGCTCAAGCTCGAGGTGGGGTTCCCCTCCTTCGAGAGCTTGCGTGACATCGGCCTGCGCACGACCGGAAAGACCGAAGCCACCACCGCCCGCGTCATGGATCGCGACACCCTGATCTCGCTGCAGGACCTGGTGCGCGAGATCGTCGTCGCGCCCCATGTCGCCGAGTTTGCGGCCCACCTGACCATGGCCACCCACCCCGAGTCACCGAGCGCGCCCGAACGGATCAAGCGCTTCGTCCGCTATGGCGCCCGCCACCGGGCCATGCAGTCGCTGATCCTGGCCGGTCGCGCCCACGCGCTGTTGTGCGGGCGGGCCTGGGTCAGCGAGGACGACGTGCGCGCCATCGCTCACCCGGTCTTGCGCCACCGCATGATCCCGACGTTCGACGCCAAGCTGGAGGGCATCACCAACGACGCCCTGGTGGACACCCTGGTGGCCTCCATCCCCAACCTGCGCGCAACCGGCTGACAGCATGAGGATCGACCGCGACAGCCTGGCTCGCTTCGCCGCCCTGCGCCTGCGAGCCCCCGGCCCCGCCACCTCCTTGCAGCAGGGCGATCGTCGCTCTCCGTTCCTCGGGCGCGGCCTGGAGTTCGCCGACTACCGGGAGTACGACCCCGCCGACGACATCCGCCTCATCGACTGGAACGTCTACCTGCGCCTGGGCGTGGCGCTGGTGCGTCAGTTCAACGAGGAACGCAGCCTCACCTTGGAGGTCTGCGTCGACGTCAGCGAGTCGATGGCCTTCGGCGACCCGAGCAAGGCCGATCACGCCGCCCAGCTCGCGGCCGCGTTGTCGGTGGTCGCCCTCGCCCACCGCGATCCGGTGGGGCTTTGCTGCTACGGCGGCGACCGTCGTCCGGTACGCCGGCGCGCGGTGAACCTCGACGGCATGCCGGAGCTGCTGCACGTGCTGGAGAACGTGCAGCCGGGCGGCCGCGGCGATCCCTATGCCCAGATCGCCAGCCAGCTTCCGGGGCGCAGCGATCGCGTCGTGCTGCTGAGCGACCTCCTCCTCGAGGAGGACGCCCGGGAGTCGGTGCTGCGCCTTCTGGCGGCATCCAGCCGCCACCCCATGTTGCTGCACGTCCTGGGCGAGGACGACCTGCGCCCGGACCTGAGGGAGGTCGCGCGGGTGATCGACAGCGAGACCGGCGAGGAGATCGCGATCGCCGACGGGGTCGCTGCGGCCCGCGAGTACCAGGCCGGGCTGCAGCGCTTCATCGCGAGCATCGAGGCGCGGTGCCGCACGCTCGGCATCCGCTACGTTCCCGCCTACACCGAACGCACGATCCAGGAGCTGGTCCAGGGCGACCTTCGGCGTGCCCAGATCGTCGAACAAGCCGCAGGAGGCGTCTAGGTGAGCGCGGGCCAGCCTCTGGCGTGGATCCTGCTCGGCCTGGGGCTTCCCGTGGTCGCGGCCTATCTCCATCGTCGGCGCCGCGTGGCCAAGAAGGTCCCCAGCGCGATCCTGTTTCGCGCCATCGCAGGGGAGCACCACACCAGCCGTCGCGCGCTGTCCAGGCCGCGCCACCTCGTCTCGTTGGTGCTCGTTTTGGCAGCGCTGATCGGCCTGGTGGCGGCGCTGGCCGACCTTCGCCCCGCGGGCCAGCGCCCGCACGACTTCGTGATCGTCCTCGACACCTCGGCGAGCATGGGTGCCAAGCCGGGCGGCGACGGACCGACGAGGCTGCAGGCCGCCGTCGAGCTGCTGTCGCAGTCGCTCGCCGGGCTCCGCCCCGGTGACCGGGCCGCCCTGATCACCTCGGGAGAGGTCACCTCCGTGCAGCTCGGGTTCACCGAGGACCTCGCGCAGGTCGAGGCCATCGCCGCCGCCCAGCACGCGGGCGGATCGGCCGAGGCCATGACCCAGGCCCTTCGCATCGCCGACGCGATGGCCCGCCAGTCCGAGGACGCCCGCGTGATCCTGTTCTCCGACGGCGTGGGCGTGGGCGTTCCGCCCATGTCGGCCCAGCTCCAGTTCGTCCCCGTGGGTCGCCCCGGCCCCAACGTGGGAATCAACGGGCTGGCAGTGCGCGAAGCCGATGCGCTGGGGCTCACCGAAGTCTTCGTCGCCGTGACCGCGGACGTCGGGAAACCGCGCGAGGCCGAGATCGCGCTGCACGTCGACGACGTCCTGGTCGACGTGCTGCCGATCGATCTCCCGGCCGAGGGACGGGTCGAGCATCTCCACCGGGTGCAGCTCCCCCCCGGGCAACGCGTGACCGCCCGGCTGCAACGGCACGGAGACGACGTGCTGGCCGCCGACGACGTCGCGACGACCCCCCGCCGCGTCGGCGGGCGCGTGGCCGTGCTCCTGGTGACCAGCACGCGCGCCTCGTTCACCGCCGAAGCCCTCCGCCTGCACCCCCGCGTGGACCTGACCATCGTCGGCCCCTACGACACACCGCCCGCCCGGGCTTTCGACCTCGTCGTGCTGGAGTCGCCCTTCGAAGGACGCCTCCCGGCGGCTCCCAGAGCCGTCGCCTTCGGCATCGGCGCGGACCGGGTCGGTCTGGTGGGGGATCGGCACGTCGCCTCCCCGGAGATCCTGCGCTGGACGTTCGACAGTCCGCTGTTTCGCTTCGTCGATCTGCGCGACATCGACCTGCCCCGCGCCGACACGGTGCTCTTGCCCGAGGGTTGGCGATCGCTGATCGATTGCGAGGCGGGCAGCCTGGCCGCGCTGGGGCCGTGGGGCGAGCGGGAGCTGATGTACTTCGGCTTCGCGCCCCAGGAATCCGATCTGGTGCTTCGGGTGGGCTTCGTCAACCTGATGGCCAACCTGATCGAGTGGGCCGTGCCGCCGGGCTCCGGATCCGATGCGGTCCACGGTGGCGTGCTCCCCGAAAGCGAGAGCCGGATCGACCCCGTGCGCGAGCTCGCCGGTGCATCCCCCGACGCCTTCACGCGGCGGCCGCCGCTGGGCCGCGCCCCCTGGCAGTGGCTGGTGTTGCTGGGCATCGCCGCGATCGCGATCGAAACCTTGCTGCCCGCGATGGTGGCCGGCCGACGTCGGCTTCGAGCACGACGCGACGGCACCGGCCGGCGCACGCAACGGGAGGCGGCACGATGATCTGGGAGGGCCTTCCCCTGTTCGTGGCGGCTGCGGGGTGGGCGTGGCTCTTGCTGCCCGCGCTGGTCCTGGTCACCCTCGATGCGGTCCGTCCATGGGGCACGGCGTCGAGGGGGCGCCGCTTCGCCGGCGGCCTGGTGCGCGCCCTGGTGATGAGCTCGTTCGTGCTGGCGATGACCGATCCGCGATGGCACCGCAAGGACGACGTGGCGCATCTGGTCATCGTGCTCGATCGGTCGGCGTCCCTGTCGGACGAGGCCCTCGACGAAGCGTTGGCGCGCGCCGATGCGCTGCGCCGCAGCGTCGGCACCGACGCCCGCGTGGGCCTGGTCCTGTTCGACGCCGAGCCCACGCTCGCGGTCCTTCCGGGTGCGCCCTGGGAGCTGCCACAGCCGCTGCGCGAGACTCCCGTCGAGGCCACCGATCTCGACGCCGCGATCGAGTTGGCGCTCGGCACCATTCCGGCGCAGGACGGGGGTGCCATCGTCGTCCTCAGCGACGGGCGCGACACCTCGGGCCGCTCCGACCTGCCCGCCGTCGAGCAGGCCATCGCACGCGGCGTGGCCATCCACACCATCCCCGTCGCGCCGCGGCGCACCGACCCGGCGGTGACCGAGGTGGTGCTCGCTCAAACGCACGTGCGCCCCGGCGCCAGCCTGCAAGGTCACGTGGTCATCGACGGATCCGACGAGCTCACGCGAGGACGCCTGGTGGTGCGCGCCGGCGACGTGCTCGTCCACAGCGAGCCGGTGGAGATCGCTGCGGGGGAGCGCCTCGAGGTGCCGTTCTCGCACGAGCTCGACATCCGGACCAACCCGGGCCCGCTGTCGATCGGCGCCGAGCTGATCCCCGACGGCGAGGACATCGATCCGGGGAACAACCGCAGCGCGACCACGGCCGTGGTGGGAGCGCCACCGCAGGTCCGCGTCTTCGTCTCGGAGGGGCACGACGGGGCGGCACTGGCTCGCGCGCTGAGGGCCGAGCGCATGGACGTGCAGGTGGTCGAGCTCGCGACCTCGCGCCCCGAGGACGAAAAGCTCGACGACGTCGATCTGGTGGTGCTGGCCAACGCGCCCGCGGCCAGCCTGGGCGGGAGCCGGGGCCTGTCCACGCCGTTCCTCGAGGATCTCGCGCGGTTCGTGGACCGCGGCGGCGGCCTGCTGGTGCTCGGCGGGCCGCAGGCCTTCGACATGGGCGGGTACGGGCACGGCCCGTTGTCGCGCGTGCTGCCGGTGCGCCTCGATCCGGTGGACCCCGAGGTTCAGGCCGGCGCGACCATGATCATCATCCTCGATCGCTCCGGGAGCATGTCGGCCATGGTCGGGCTGGGCAAGACCAAGATGGAGCTCGCCGACGAGGGTGCCGCCGCCTCGATCCGCATGCTGCGTCCGTTCGACCGCGTCGGCGTCATGTCGGTGACCGAGACCGTGCGCTGGGAGGTCCCGGTCCAGCCCGTCCGCGATCCCGCGCCGCTCGAGCGACGGGTGCTGCGGGTCCGCGCCGACGGAGGCGGCATCTTCGTGTACACCAGCCTCGTCGCCGCACAAAAGGCGCTGATGACGGCCGACACGCCGTTGCGGCACGTCATCTTGTTCTCGGACTGCGCCGACTCCGAGGAGAAGGTCAAGGGCATCCCCTTCGGCACGGGGCCGGGGCCGACCGCCGAGGACGTCGCTCGGGAGATGCGAGCGGCGGGCATCACCACGTCGGTCATCGGCATCGGGACGGAAACGGACATCGACACCCCCTTCCTCAAGGACCTCGCCCGCGCC